>JALOCE010000070.1 GCA_023227925.1 Candidatus Omnitrophota bacterium | reverse complement strand
TGCAAAGAAAAATCAGGCTCATTGATAATTATAAGACGCAACAGCAGGGTAAAGCGCAGACAGAGAAAGTGATAGCTAATATTAGTAAGCTTGAGCAAACAAAACAAGGTCTTTCCAGACAGTTAGGGATGGTAAATTCCGCTACCCAGGATAATTGGCCTAGCGTAAGAGACCAAGCGCGTAAGGCACTTGAAGAAGCTGCAAGAAGACTGCACGAAGTTGAGTAAGAAATAAACCCGCACCGAAGGCATGAAGAGCCGCTATTGACCATAGACGTATGGGAACATGCCTACTACCTGGATTATCAGAACCGCCGTGCTGACTACGTCAATGCCGTTTTCGACAAACTGATTCCGAAGTAGGATCAGCGCTATTTTTATGTCCTAAATTCAACCATAAACTAAACTTGAGGTAAATTTATTCTGACTGTATAAAATTTATTGAAGATTTTTTTGTGTATAGTAAAATATATATTAGGAGCTTGGCTGTAGATTATACTTTTCGCTGTTCGGAAAAGATCAGTAAGCAACTATAAATGAAAATGAAAAATAAAACGAAAAATTCAGTATTGAGAAATAAAATCCGAAACGGAGAGCGCGTGCGTCTTAAGGGATTAGTCAAGCAACAAGCTGATGAACTTAGGATCAAAAATGGGCAATTAAGGAATGGAACAAAGAAGCAGATACGTTCAGAAAAGCAGATCAAGATCCGTACGAAAAAGATTGATGAACAGCGCGAGGAGCTTTTGCACGTCACCAGGGTAGGAAAGCTTGCGGAATTCGTCTCGTCCTTAGCTCATGAAATTAGCCAGCCTCTTACGGCTATTCTTTCCTACGCCCAAGCTGCCCAACGTATGCTCGCGGATAGGGAACCTGAAATACAGAAGATTCTATCGTACATCATTAATGACGACCAGCGGGCGGCTGAGGTTATCCAGCGATTACGTTCACTGTTAAAGAAGGGTAAGCCTGAAATGAAACCGCTGGATATCAATACCCTTATTAATGAAACTGTTTTGCTTATTGCTACCGATGCCGCCGTAAGGAATGATGTCTTAAAAATTGAGCTTGAGAATAATCTTCCGCTTGTCCGCGGCGACCGGATACAACTGCAACAGGTCCTCCTGAATCTGATCAGTAATAGTTTCGATGCCTTGGAGAGCATTCAAGGTGCCCGTGAAATATTGATTCGCACAAAGCGTTTAGATACCGGCACGATTATCGTGGAGGTGAAGGATTCCGGATGCGGAATCCCCGCGCACAATATGCCCAAGCTCTTCACCCGATTTTTTACGAGCAAGCCGGATGGTTTGGGTATGGGGTTGTCTATTAGCCGCTCCATTGTTGAGGCGCATGGGGGTCGATTGAATGTAAAAAATAATCCTGATCGCGGCGCAACCTTCTATTTTACCATTCCTATCGGCACAAAGGATGTTTAATGAATAATCGCAAGCCGCTTATCTATATCGTTGATGATGATGTCTCTATATGCAGGGCGCTATCCTTATTGTTAAAATCACATGGGTTTAAAGTTGAGACGTTTATGCGTGCAGCAGACTTCCTGGCATTTAAGCATCTTAAATTGCCATCATGCTTGGTCTTGGACATTCAGTTGCCGGATATCAATGGGCTTATCCTTCAGGAGTCAATGGTATCCCGACAGCTTACAATTCCCATTATTTTTATCACGGGACATGGTGATATTCCGATGAGCGTCAAAGGCATGAAGGCAGGAGCTATTGATTTTCTTCCCAAGCCCGTAACGGGAAAGAAGCTGCTTAATGCCGTTACGCTTGCCATCTCAAAAAACAAAATTCACATTAAAGAACAAGCTGAAATATCAAAAATTAAGCGCCGCATCAGAACCTTGTCCCCGCGAGAACTGGAGGTTTTTCGACTCGTAGCCAAGGGGATGTTGAGTAAACAGATTGCCTTCAAGCGGGGGACTGCCCTTCAGACGATAAAAGTCCACCGTGGCCGGGTTATGCAGAAGATGCAGGCTAAAACCGTAACAGAACTCATCCGCTTCGCCCAAAAAGCAGGCATCACTTCCTCCTAAGCACTAATTTATTCCAATTATACCCAGGTACAATTGATTTAATTCTGATATATTTCTATAATGTCACCATACGACTGTTTACAATTCGCTGGGCTAACACCCAGCCATAAAGGATTGGCTGGTGCGCCCTTTCTGGGCAGGGAGGATAGATATGAGAAACATAATAGTTTTTTTCTTATTGCTGGTGCTATCGGGATGTGGTTTTGTCTTTCAAAATTTTGACCAAGGCGAACATAAAAGCTTAGCATATGGAATGTCTAAAGAAGAGGTAAAGAGCAGGATTGGAGAACCGCAAAAAATAAGTACGATGGTCATAGACGACAAAATTTATGAGGTTTGGGAATATCCGAATAATAACAGGGCAAAGATAGAGAAAATGAATGCGCTGGGTATTATCTATTCAAAAGTATTTTTTCTTGACGGTAAGGTAGTGCAGCGCGATAAAGATAGGGTTTATGCTCAACCATCATATGAATTTCTAGAGTCTGTCGATTCCGGAGGCGGAGTTAAGAATACTAAAATTACTCAAACAAAAAATAATATCAAGTAGTACAAATAATAGCATTAGAAGTAAGAAAAGGCGCAACGTAAGAATGACGAAGAAAATGTTACTGGAAAAGAAAAAAATTTTTATTGTAGATGACGACGAATCAGTGTGCCGCGCGCTGAGCATTCTGTTGGTTACGTACGGGTTTACCGTGGATACCTATACTTGCGCAGAGGATTTTTTTCGCGCTGTGCCTAATAGCGTTCCCGGTTGTTTGCTCTTAGACGTCCATATGCCGGGACTAGACGGTTGGGGAACGCAGCAGCAGCTTATTAAATCGGGTTCTAGCCGCCCGGTTATTATGATGTCGGCGGATAAAGATGGAGGGCTTAACGAGAGGGCTTTAAAAGCAGGGGCAGGCGGGTTTTTACAAAAACCGTTTAATGATCAGGCGTTAGTTAATCTTATCAAGGTTGCGCTTAAAAAGAAAGAAAAAGGTATAAATAAAAAACGCTGAAGAGGGGGCGCAGCCGAACAGGTTCCAACCTCTTAATACCCAGGCATTAGTAGAAAAAGAACAGTAAAAAGTAGAATTAAGCAATCCCTATATTTTTCTATATATTTATAATTATCCATAAAGGAGGTGAAAAGTATGAAAAAGATTACTTTATTGAGTTTGCTAGCTATGATTTTAATGACTTCGCTTTTAGGATGTAACGCAATGAGAGGCGCGGGAACAGATATAAAGAACACAGGGGGACATATTGAAAATATCGGCAAATGAAGCTTCTAGGACTACAAGCCGGCAGGCAGGGAGGGTACTATGTTACGATGGGCAGCTACATTTTTTGTTATCGCAATTGTTGCAGCGCTCTTTGGATTTACGCAGATTGCAGGTTCGGCTATGGGTATCGCTAAAATCCTGTTTTTTATTTTCTTAGTTTTGGCGATTATCATCTTTATTTTTGGAAGGACACGGTCCGTATAATTCTTTGATAACCTTAGCCAATGTTTCGTAGTTTTGCCCGCTGACGAAAAGAAGGCGGGCTAAAGGAGGGCATTATGGGAGGGATATTAGGGTTAATAGTTTTGGTTTTAGACATTATCGCTATTGTCGATGCTTTAAAAAGCTCCATGGATACAGCTAAAAAGGCATTGTGGATCATTCTGATACTTGTTTTGCCTGTTATCGGTATGGTGCTTTATTTTTTACTTGGCAAGAAGACATCATGAGGCAAAAGAAATTAAATCATTTGCTTATAATAATAACCTGTCTTTTAGTATTATCAGGGTGCGCCCATGTGCGACATGCTGTACCGGAAAATCTTGTCGGCAAGGCCGTCGTTGTCGGTATGCCGGATATGCGCTACTATGTAGATAAGTCTGTTTCTTCCTTTATGCGTCAAAGTCTGAAAGATTCATTTAAAGATGAAGGTAAATCGGAGTATCTAGCTGATGGTATAAAGACCTATCCCGTGCTTCTTATCGGAGGCGGTGTATCCAACAGCGCTTACGGCATAGGGCTATTGAACGGGTGGTCAAAAGAAGGCTCTCGGCCGGTATTTAAAATAGTTACAGGTTACTCGAGTGGATCCATCATCGCTGTCGCCACGTTTTCAGGAAAAGGCTATGAAGACCGGCTTGCAGAGTTGTTTATTTCTATATCGACTAAAGATGTTATAAAACAGAAAAACATTTTGGGTATTCTATTCGGAAATTCTTTGTATAGCTCAGCTTTGTTTGCTAAAAAAATCGATGATCTTATAGATGATGGTTTAATGGCCAAGATCGCCCAAGAGCATGCTAAGGGGCGCCGGCTTTATGTGGGAACCACGGATCTTGACGCGCAGGAGTTTGTTATCTGGGATATGGGTGCGCTTGCTTCCATTGGAGGCCTCGATTCGCTGAAGATGTTCCGCAAGATAATTCTGGCCTCGTGCTCGTTTCCAGCTACGCTTCCTCCGGTGTATTTTCAAGTTGAAGCCGGCGGCAGGCGTTATGATGAGATGCATACTGATGGGGGGGTTGTTGGCGGGATTTTTTATATTGATAAGTTAACAGAAAATTTAGGATTTAGAACTCGGGTTTATGTTCTGAATTGTTGTTATATGTCTCCGCACTCCAGGCAAGTAGAAGATAATCTAACGGCGATAACCTCGCGTTTGATTGAAACCCATACAGCGGCAAAAATGGCCGGGGACACTTATAAGCTTTACGCGTTCGCCAAGGAAAGAGGATGGGATTATAATTTAGCCTATATTCCGGAAGATTTTAAGCCTAATCAAAAAGAGATGTTTGATAAGCAGGAAATGCAGAGGCTCTTTAAGCGCGGATATGATGATGCGGTGGAAGGGTATAAGTGGCACAAGGCTCCGCCCGGACTTGGGGCAGAGGGAAAATAGGAGGAGATATGAATAAGGGTATGTCAGTTGCACTTTTGGTTGTAGGAATTATCTTGTTAGTTTTTGGGTTAAACGCCTATCACTCGGCTAGTTCTGATGTCTCGCGCTTTTTCACGGGCGCACCCACAGACAAGGCACTCTGGCTTCTGATTGGTGGAGCGATCGTTAGCATAGTCGGTTTTTTTGGTTTAATTAAAAAGTAACGGAACATCCAATTTCATAGGATAAATTGGTGTTTGCTGCCGCGAAGGAGGATAATATGCGAAGTATTTGTGTGATTCTCGCTTTATTTATTTTTGTTGTTATTGGCGCAGGGTGTGCTACGCCTACGCCGCCACCACCGGAACAGGGGCAGTATATTAAGGTTCAGGTTGGCCAAAATACCGTCAGCGTGCCTTGGCCTAATAATCAAACCCAGGCTTCTAATCAGGTTACCATGCAGCAGATAGTTGACTGGACGAAACAAGGCGTATCAAGTGATGACATTATATCTAGGATCAAAGCCGCAAATCCCAGGTACTCTTTAACCGCAGATGACATTGCCTTTTTAAAGAGACAAGGCGTAAGCCAGCGGGTTATCGAAACAATGCAGGCTTATAAGTAATATATTTTTGTAGGGTGTTCGTTGGTATTACCAAGATCATAAGGAGAAATTTTCTTGAAAATTGATAAGAATACTAGACGAGAGATTATCCGGTTTATAATTGCGGGGACCATTGTCAATGCGACAGATTTTAGTATTTATTATATTTTGTTTCATTTTCTTTCCTTTAATATATCTAAAGGCATCTCTTTTGCGTGCGCGGGTATTGTTGGGTATTTCCTTATTAAATTTTTTACGTTTAAAAATGACAAGCCATTATCCTATGGTGAAGTTGGCCAGTATGTACTAATCAATTCTTCAGCCTTAGGCATTAATGTTTTTACAAATCACACTATTCTTAGAGTGTGGCCTGGCGCTATTTTTTTAGCTTTAATTATCGCAACGATATTAACGGGCTTGTTTACCTATGCTTGTTTTAAATGGTGGGTTTTTAGAACCTTAAGGAAAAAGGGGTTTTATTTTATGCAGCCCAGATGGTTCCCGTTGAGATTTATAGTAAGGGCCGTTGCACGCAGGCAGGGATTTTTGGACCCCATTAAAATTATCTCTCAGTTGCAGAATTTTGCGCAACCTTCAGAGGTGACAGTTCCGATGGAACTGTTGCGTTTTGGTGTTGTTTTACACGCCCGTGGCTTGATTAATAGTTTAGCCATTCAGCATAACCTTGATTGGATCTGGCCTTATTGGGTGGAATGTCAATATAATCCTCGTGATCAGGCGTTTATCCCGCGTTCATTTTCGTTAACTCAGATTAATCTCACCCATAGAAATTGGACAGCTTTAGGGGTCCCTGACGGAACCGAGTTTCCTCTTGTAGATCCCCGAGGCCTTCTTACTCCCTATTTCGATAGCTGGTCTATCGATGTTTGGATAATTCCAGAAGTTGGAGAGCCATTGATCCCATCGCGCCTGCCTGCCGCCCGCCTGCCGGACGGGCAGGGACAGGCAGGTAGCCCAAATGTATTACAGAAAATGGTTATGGATGACAATCTTTGCGTGATTACAGAATCCCACCTTGGTAAATTAAACCTTAGATTGGAAGCGCAAGTCATAGGTTCAGCACAAGTGCCTATTTGTCAGGTTAAAATTACAGGATCTGCTGGCGTAAGAGCGCGGTTAGTTGTTTCTCTTAGGCCTTATAACCCTGAAGGCGTGAGTTTTATAAATAATATTACTCTTCTTGAAGATCCGCTGGGGTGGCAAGTAAATCAAAAGCATTTTGTTTATTTTGATAAGATCCCCGATCAATCTATTTTTTCGGATTATAATCGAGGCGATGTTTATAGCCAGTTGTCTTTGAAGGAAAGTGAATCAGAAGTTTCCTGTAAAGTCGGTATGGCCAGCGCAGCAGCCGTTTTTATATTGGAAGCAGGATTTTCAAAAGAGATTACTGTTTCGGTACCCTTGACGAAAAACAAAATTGAAAAAGGATCCTATCCGGAATATCGGGAAACTGCTAAAATCGCGTGGAAGAAAAGCCTTCAAGGCGCGTGTGTATTGCAAATTCCCGATCAACATTTCCAGTTTCTTTACGCAGCCGCTATCCACACCATGGTTTTGCATTCTCCCAAGGAAGTTTATCCCGGCCCTTATATTTATCGTCAGTTTTGGTTTCGTGATGCCGCTTTTATATTAAATGCCCTGTTGTGTGTCGGGCTCAAGGAACGTGTCCTACGGGCATTGGATTGTTTCCGCGCCCGTCAGACCGCTGGAGGTTATTTTCTCTCTCAGGAAGGGGAATGGGATTCTAACGGAGAGGCTTTATGGATTATGCTTCAGTATTGCCAGATGACGGGAAATATTCCGCCAAGAGAGTGGAAAGAATCAATTACTAAGGCGGGCAGGTGGATTTATAAAAAGCTTTTGTCTACTAGCTTGCAATTTCCTCATGCAGGCTTATTACCTTCGGGATTTAGCGCCGAGCATTTGGGGCCGAATGATTTTTATTATTGGGATGATTTCTGGGCTGTTGCGGGATTAAAAGCAGCGGCCTTTTTGAGCGCTGCTTACAAGGATAATGATGAGGCTGATTTGTTTGAAAAGGAGTCAAACGCGCTGCTGGAGAGTATTGATCAAAGTTTAAAGCAAGTAAGCTTTCGTTTAAAAAGGCCTGCGATGCCAGCTTCTCCTTACCGCCGCATGGATTCGGGAGCGATCGGCTCTTTGGCTGCCAGCTATCCGCTCCGTGTTTTTAAAGAGAACGATCCAAGGATTTTAGATACAGCTGATTTTTTAATGAAAAATTGTTTAGTTCATGGAGGTTTTTTTCATGATATGACCCATTCAGGGATTAATCCTTACCTTACGTTACAATTAGCTCAAGTGTTTTTGCGTGCAGGAGACCCCAGGTATTTTAGTTTGATGACAGCGGTGGCTAACTTGGCAACACCAACAGGGCAATGGCCCGAATCAATACATCCGCGTACAGGAGGGGGATGTATGGGTGACGGACAACAGGTCTGGGCCGCGGCGGAATGGGTAATGATGATAAGAAATTGTTTTGTACGTGAAGAAGGCGATCGGTTAATTTTATGTTCGGGGATCCCGCGGGATTGGCTTACGAAAAATCAAACGATTGCGTTTGGGCCTGCGCCAACAAGTTTTGGGGATATTCAAATTTCCCTAAAACCACAAGGGGAAAATATTCTTATCGAATGGCGAGGATTCTGGTTTGCGAAAGAACCGCCGATTGATATTCAATTACCAGGTTTCAAAAGCGTAAGAATTACACCTGCAACAAATTCTCTGGAATTGAAATATGAGGCGGGCCAATGATAAAAGACCTTAGAATCAGGTTAAAAGATTTTATCGTAGTGAATTTGGAAAAGAAGATTTACCCGGAAGAGATTGAGGAATTCTATACAAAGGCTGGACCTGTCAAAGAGATGTGTGTCTTTACAGTCTCTGGAATGGGCGGTGTGAAGGGATCGAAAGTTCTTTGGGCTGTCATTCAGCCGGATCTTGAAGAATTCAGGAAATTCGCCTCAGTGAATCTGCATTTAGCTATTAAGGAGAGATTTGATAACGCTTCGCCATCGCTTCCTGTTCATAAAAGGCTTAAAGGTTTTACTGTTACACTTGAGGAACTGCCGCATGATCTGTTTGGCAAGGTAGATAGATATGCGGTTAAGGAAATATATGAACCTAGGGTGAGAGCAGGAATAGAAGGCGCTCTCCCGGTATTGGAAGGGCTGACAGCCGCGGACCATTTGTTGATAGAATCCGGGACCGGCATAAAAATCTTAGAATGTTTAAAGGAGATATCCGGTGTTAAAAGGCCGATAATACTGGAAGATTCTTTAGAGCTGGACCTGGGCATAGATTCATTAGGAAGGATAGAACTGGCTTCGGCTCTTGAATTAGCTTTTAAGGTAAATATAAAAGACGAGGCGATCTCGCGAGCCTTTATCGTAAAGGACCTTATTCTGGGAATAACGGATGCGTTGAAAGGGGCTAAAGAGATTACTTCAGAGATTCAAGCTGTGCCTTTTGAGCCAGGCTACTGGAAAAAACATTTACAAGTCTTGCCAAAAGAAGAACATCTGGGTGCGCTTGAATTCAGTACCGGTTTTATCGCCTGGCTGCTTCGCTTTAGTATAACAGCCATAGATTGTTTGATCTTTAAATTGTTTTTCCGTATTAAGGAAGAAGGAGCAGAGAACGTGCCGGAAGAAGGAGCTTATATTCTCTATCCCAACCACACGAGTGATCTTGATGGGCCGGCCATTACCGCTTGTCTGCCGCGTAGGCCGGTGTTTCAGCTTTTTTACTTTTTATTCATACCGTATTCTTTTAGGCCGTTTATAAAATCCCGTCTATTAAGGAATATCGTAAAGATGGAAAGGCTTATTCCTTTTGATTATTCAACGCATTTTCTGGAAGCGCTACGCAGCGCTTATTTAGTATTACAACGCGGTAAAGGCTTGTGTTTTTTCCCGGAAGGGTTGCGCAGCACTACTGGCGAAGTCGGAAAATTTAAAAAAGGGTTTGGTATCTTAGCTAAGGAGACGGGGGCAAAGCTTGTGCCTGTGGCTATAGAAGGAGCTTATGAGGCATGGCCCAGTACGGCAAAATATCCCAAACTCCACCCGATTAGAGTCAGATTCGGCAAGCCGCTTCTCCCTGAAGATTTAGAAAAAGAAGGGTTAGTTATGGGCGCGAAGGATTCTTACGAAGCAATATGCGTGGCGGCGAGACGAGCGCTCATAGAATTAAAGGAAAAAAGATGAATATTCTCATGATGACGAATACATATTTTCCGATGGTGGGAGGGTTA
>JALOCE010000069.1 GCA_023227925.1 Candidatus Omnitrophota bacterium | reverse complement strand
GAGGAGGATGAGGAGGAGGGTACAGGGCTGGGAAGAGGGGGGGAGTATGAGGGGGGGGAAATCTCGCCCGGGTCGGTGGAAATCTCGCTGGAAATCCCGGTGGAAATCTCCCCCGCGCCCCCCCCCTTGTCCCGCTTGGTCTCCAGGGCCGAAACCGGCCCCGCGGTGGAAATCTCGCTGGAAATCTTCCTGGAAATCTCCCCCTGGGCCGACCCCCCACTGGAAATCTCGGCGGAAATCTCGACCGGCCCGGTGGAAATCTCGCTGGAAATCTCCCCCTGGCCCTCCCCCTTGTCCCGCTTGGTCTCGCGGGCCGAAACCACCCCTCCGGTGGAAATCTCGCTGGAAATGAAGGTGGAAATCCCGGTGGAAATCCCGAGGAGCTCGGGCAGGGACCGGCGCGCCGCCAGGGCGGCGGCGTGCGAGATCCCGAGCGCCGCGGCGAGCTCACGGCCCGAGAGCATCCGACCGGCGAGGTCGATCGCGGCGAGGACCTGCCAGGCGATCGCCTTCGAGGCCTTCGAGGCGCCCATGGGTCAAGGCCCCGGCTCGACGACCTTGTCCTCCTGCCCGGCCCGGCCGGCGAGCTCGCGGAGGCGCGTCAATCGGGACCAGGCGATGAACGACCAGGCGGCGGCGTCGAGGAGCTCCTCGAGGATCTCGGCGAGGCCCTCCGGGAGCTCGAGGGCGAAGGACCGATCCCCGTAGACCGAGCGCCCGGCCTCGAGGCGCCGGCGCGCCGCCGCTTGGAAAGCGGGCCAACCCTCGAGCGGGTCGCGCGGCAAGGCGGCGGCCCATAGCGTTTCGGGCGCGACGCCGAGGCAGGAGGTCTCCCGCTCGAGCGCGGAGCAGATCCGCGCCTGCTCGGCCCGGGAGAGCGGAGGCGGGTCCGCCTCCTCCAGGCGGCGCGGCCCGGCCGGGCGCCGGCGCCGGCGGTGCTCCGCCAGGACGGCCCAGGTAAAGGCCGCACCGGCGAGAAGGCCGACCAAGGTGAACGCGAGATAGGCCCACAAAGGCGCTTGAGGCATGTTCCCTTCACCCTTTCCGCGCGACGACGACCCGCGAGACCTGGGAATCGGCGCGGAAGACGATCCCCTGGAGTGCATCCATGACGGTCGAGACGACGTTGTCGACGTCTTGCCGGCGGCCGCGGCCGCGCGCGAGCTCGCCCTCGGGCCCGAGGTCGAAGACCTCCAGGAAGACCTGGTCCCGCCCGGCCGCCCGGCCGACCCGGAGCTCGAGGTAGAGCTCGACGGCCCGGTCCTCCGGGATCGGCGGATGGTGGCCCCACGCCGCGGCCGCGGCGAGCGTGACCTCGAGGCCGCTCGCCCGGGCCGCCCGGGAGGGCCGGAGGCCGAGGCCGGGCCGGATCCCGCAGACCGGGCAGGGCGCGCCGCGGCGGAGGATCTCCCGGGAGTTCTTCTTGCTCGCGGGCCAGGCCGGCAGGACGAGCGCCAGGACAGGCGATCGAGTCGAGGCTGGCATCCTAGGACCCCGGCTCGACAGGCGCCTCCACGGCCTCGGAATCGGCCTTCTGGGCGCGCCGCGGGAATCGTCGCGCCCGGTCCTGCCAGTCGCCCGGGCCGGCGAGGATCAGGTCCTCGACCGCGCCGGGCGAGAGCTCGAGGACCTGGCCCAAGGCGACCAGGGTCCGGGCGAGCGGCCATGACGTATGGGTCCCCGAGGCCAATCGGAGGACCGTGGTCCGGTCCAGGTAGGCCCTCGAGGCAACCCTCGAGATCGAGAGGCCGCGAGACTCGAGAGCGCGGCCGAGCGGTGTCGCCGGAGATGGGTCTTTTTGTGGCATGGTCCCTCCTGAGACCCGATGAGACCAGGAGGGACAGGCCCGGTCAAAAGGTTTCCCGGGAAAATTTAGAGGCGCTTGAGCAGGGAACCGATGACCGATGCGACGGTCTCGCGGAAGATCTTCGCCGCCGTGACGGCCCCGGCCGCGCCGACGGACAGGAGACCCGCCTGGACCATCGCGAGCTTGTCCTTGACGTCGCGCCCCGCGAGCGCCTCGAGGAGGAGGTCCCGGTAGTCCCGCGCGAGCTCGCGCGCGAGCTCCTTGTCCGGGTCCGACCAGTCGGAAGCGTTCACGACGGCGAGGAGCGCCTCGAGCAGATCGGCGCTCATCGGCCCTCCGCCTTCCGGATCCGGAGATCCCAAGCGGCGATGGTCCGGGCCTCTCGGTCCTTCTCGACCTGGTCGAGGGTCGGGTCGGCCTGGAGGTAGTTCAGGAACCGCGGCGCGACCACGTCATAGGTCGCCCGGTCCGCGGCGACGTAGGCCTCCGGAACGGAGCAACTGCAAGAGAGCGCGAGGAGACCGAGGAGGAAGACCCCTAGCAGGCCGGCTTTTGTTCGCATCGTTCCTTGATCCTCTCCTGGAGACGGATAAAAGCGGCATGGTGCTCCCGGAGCACCCGGGCCGCTTCTTCTTGCGCCTCGCGGTCCTTCTCGAGCGAGATCTGGACCGAGGCGCCGAATTCCTTGATCGTCGCGATGAATTCCCTTTGCGTTCGATCGTTTTTCGTCACGAAGTAGTAGACCACCCATGCGACCACTCCCCAACCGGCGAACCGCTCGAGGAGACCCATCAGGGAGACCGCTTCGCCACCGGAGACGAGGGCGAAGGGAATGGTAGCGCCGAGGGCGAGGAAGGGCGCGGCGATGGGGAGTGCACTCATTCGGTTGGGTACCATGACAGAAAGAGCCTTGGTGAGACCAGGTCAGGGGCGGAACCGGTCTTTGAAATCGAGAGGAGGATGACGTCGTCGAGGTCGATATCCTCGTTCTGGTCGGGAGTCAGGTGGAGCGGGACGTAGGCGGTCAATCCGACCGTCTCCGTCGTGATTGCGGCGGAGAGTAGGTCGAGGGTCTTGGTCGTGTTCTGGATCTGGAAGGTCCAGTAATCATCGGCATCGGGCAAGGCGTCCGCCGAGACGACCAGGCCGAGGTCGACGATATGGGCAGAAGACGGCGCACCGAAAACAATCGGGTCGCCGTCGGCGTCGACAATGTCGCCGAGAGGGACCATGAAGGTCGAGAGGGCGCCGTTGCCGAGGATCGGGCCGATGACGACCCAGGCGGTATTGGTTGCGTTGCGCCGCTTCAAGAGGCCCGTGGTCGTGTCGGCCCAGAGTTGAAAGGCGACCGTCGAGGCCGGTTCAGCGGTCCCGGCGAAGGAGGCCCGGAGCGCCAGGAGGTTGGCCGGGATCCGGGTCCCGAGGTTCTCATGGACCGACCCATCCGGGTCGTAAGGGTACCAGAGTTGAGTCACATCCCCTCCCCGACCATGATGATCTTAAAGCGGCCGACCTTGCGCTGGAAGAGCGGCGACCACCGGGACAAAAGGGCGCGCGCCTGGAAGAACCCGCCCCACGCCGAATCTTTGGGCCCTAGCCGCCGCCAGTCCGACCAGTCGACCCCATTGTCGGACGTCCTGATCTCGAGGTCCAGCCTTGTATGGGACCCGATGAACCCCTTCTCGCCCCGGCAGGTCCCCGGGATCGAGCTCGCCGCGCCCTCGATCTCGGAGCACCGGCGCGACAGGTCGCCGCCAGGAGCTCCGGGCGAGGCCTCCCGGGCCAGGCCGAGGCGCCACATTGCCTCGCCACTCCCGGCCGCCTCGAGGAGCGCCCCGGCCGGCTCGAGAGACTCTTCCCAGGTGTCGACCAGGACGGTCCAGAAATGGGGGAGGGAGTCGCCCGGATCGACCTCGTCGGACGTGATCGACCCGCGAAAGACCCCCTCCTCGAGGCGCGCGACCGCCTCGACGATCTCGACCCCGTCCAGGACGGTGCTCATTCGCCAATCCTCCCGCGGGCCGCCTGATAGGCCAGGAAGGCCATCCCGATGAAGGTCCCCGGCTCGAAGTAGTCGAAGGGCCCATCCGTGTACCAGGTCATCCCATCGAAGGAGGTCTGGACCTCGACGGTCTCGACCCCAGCCCAGACCGGGAGGACCATCCGCCACCGCCCATCGGCGCCGATCTCCGGCGCGGTGGCCGGGAGGGTCGCCGCATCGCCGACCGCCTGGCCGAAGAAGGCCGCCGCGGTCGGGTAGCCGGTCCAGCGGAAGACCCCCGGGACCTGGACCCAAAGGACGCCGTCGAGCGAGATCTCGATCGCGACCAGGAGCTCCGCGACGGAGATCCGGACCCGGGTCGCATCGCGCCAGGGCCCGCGGTTGGGCGAGACGCCGAGCGGATGGTAGCCGGTCCGGCGGAGCGGGAGCGTGACCGTCCAGGTCCCCTCGTCGATCAGGGTCTCGAGCGGCGTCGGATCGCCGACCACCCGGGCGAGGAAGGTCCCGACCTCGGGCGGAAGGATCGACCAGGAGAGGGTCAGGACCGTTTCGGCGTCGTCCGGGCCGAAGGCCGGAGAGAGGCCCGCCGGGACCAGGGAAGACGAGGAGACGTCCGACCCGGTCCACCCGCCCGGGACCTCGACCCAGGTCATCCCGTCGACGGAGATCTCGACCGTATGGACGCCCTGGGTCATCCCGCCGAGCGCCGAAGGCATGGTAATGGTCCAGTCCTCGCCCTCGATCAGGGTCTCGAGCTCGAGCTCCCCATCCAACCGGGCGAAGAACTCGGCCGCCGCCGGAGGCCCGCCAGGTCCCCAAAGAACCGAGGCATCCCAGGGGAGCGAGATCGATCCGCTCGAGGGCGCGAGACCGGTCGGGAGGAGGTCGGCCGAGAGCGTGTAGCGGAACCCATCCGGAACGGTGTACCAGTGGACCGCGTCCGGCGAGATCTCGATCGTCGCGGTCCGGGCGGTCCCGGAGATCGGGATCTGGATTTTCCAATGGACCTGCCCGTTGAGCTCGATCGCGGTCGCGATGGTGAGCGATCCATCGATCCGGGCGTTGAAACCCTCGAGGAGCGGCCCGTCGAGGCCGGGCCAGGTCACGAGGGTCTCATGGGACGAGTCCTTGTCCCCATAGTTAGGCGAGAGGCCGACCGGGTCGAGAATGTCCCATTCCTGCTCGATCTCGAAGAAACTCCGGAGCGCGACCAGGCGAGGGGAGGAGAGATCGAGGAAGTCCTCGGCCATGGTCCAGGGCCGCCAGGAGAGATAGGGCCCGATCGAACCGTAATGGCACGCCGGAAGGTCGGCATTCAACCAGGTCGAGAGGGCGTTGATACAGTAGACCATCATGGTCCGGATGCGGCTCGACCGGAACGTCTCTTTCCAGATCGCGATGAACTCGTCGACCCGCTCATAGGCGCCCAACCATCCATGGTTGGGGTAGGGCCCGAACTCATAGAGGCCGCCCGAGGCGACCCCCTTGGAGGTCAGATAGGCGCTGAAGGCCTCGAGGAGCGCCGTGGTGGTCAGCATGGCGGAGAGGTTCGGGAAGACGAAGAACGTCGCGAAGAGCTCATGGTCGCCGTTGCAGGCGTCGAGCATCGCATCGAACCCGACCTCGCCTCCAGGCCAGGCGGCGCCCCAGTAGAACGACGTCAGAACGCCGGCGAGGTAGTCGCTCCACGGGGTATCGGCCAGTTCATAGTCGAGCACCGGGCCCAGCCAGGTCGCATGATTCGGCACCCATGACGGGTAGGCGGCGACGAAGACCATGGACGTTTCGTCATAGTTCTCATCCGCCAGGATCAGGTCGAAGATCCGGGTCCCATGGTGCGCGTGCGCTTTGAGTTGGTCGGTCATCAGGAGGATCGGGTCCTCCGGATTCGGGCCGAAGAGGATCGCGGCCTGAGCGCGCAACCAGTCGCAATTTTTCATGTGACCGGCGAGCTCGAGACCCTGCCAAGGTTCGCCCGTGTATTCGATCCAGACCTTCTTCCCGGCCTTGAGCCCAGCCCAGGCGGCGACCAGGCCGGCGACGTAGGTATCGCTCGCGAGATAGGGGACCATGTAGTAAAGATCCGCCCCGTCGATCGCATTGACGAGTTCGACCATGAGCTCGGGCGGCCAGGCGGCCGCGCGCGCCGCCGACCCGACGAAGGTGTAGGCGGTCGCTTGGGTCCGGTTGGCCCAGGTGAGCTCGCCTTTCGCCGAATCATAGCCGGCGTCCACCCACCACTGATCGGCGCCCCGGATCGTTTTGAACCCGGCGAGAGACTGGAGAAACTCCGGCGTGAAGGAGGAACCCTGGACCCCCTCGAACCGCGCCTCGGCGATCCGGAAATTCCGCGGATGATCCGCCGGCGCGATCGAGGAGACCTCGAGCTTGATAAACCCATTCGGGTTGTCGAACCGGAACCCGGAGACAACGGCGGAATGGCGGAGCTCGGGGTCTCCGGGAGGGGAGAGGACCAGGTCGACCGTCCCGGTCCCGTCATAGGTGAGGACGTGCTCGCCGAGCTCGACCGCTTCGGGGACCCGGCGCGAATCTTCAAAGTCGGCTTGCACCACCGAATAGGCGATCTCGATCCCTTCCGGGATCGCGATCGGGTAACCGTCCGCGTCGAGATCCTCGTCCTCCGGGACGACCTCCTCGGTCCCATCCCAGAAGGCCCAGGGCGCGGCCATCTTGCACAGGTTGACCAGTGGCTTCGCCGTTGCGTAATGGTCCAAGGCCATGAGGTTGATCCCGAGCGGGACCGGGCCGACCGGATCGGGGATCCCCTCCGGGCCCTCCTCGTTCGGCGTCCAATCGAAGGCCTCGCCGTCGCGTTCGAAGGCGCCCGCATCGGGCAGGAGGTCGAGGAGCTTCCCATCCGCGTCGAAGAAGAGTCCCTCCGCGTCCCCCCCGGCGTCGATGAGCGGCGAACCGGCCTGGAGGCGAAGGTCCTCCGATCCCGAGACCTCCGAAACGAAGAGCGGATCCGTCGAGGTCGTGGCGAGGTCGGCCTCGGAGTCGACCGGCATCCCGGGCCCATAGACCTGGACGTGAGAGGCCGCCTTGCCCGGAGCGTAAAGCACGTTCCCACGCGAGAGGACGTCCCCGGTATGGTTCTCGACGTTGAGGATCCGGAGATAGTTCCCCTCCCCGGTGCGCCTCGAGAGGACCGAGTTATTGTAGACCTCGACCCCCTCCGGCATGTAACCGAGACCGTCGCCGCGCCGATGGACCAGGACCAGGTCGAAATTGTCGGTGGCGGACCTCTGGTCGACGACGTAATTCTGGCGGATGGTCACGTTCTTGGCCGAGATCTCGAAGGTCGCCTGGTTCAACCGGTCGGCCGGATGGACGATTCCATTCGCCTCGAAGATCCCATCCTCGACGTATTCGTCGCTCTCGGCGTTCTGAGGCCCGAGCGAGAGAAGCCAGTTATTCGATCCTTCGACCACGTTCCGCCCGATGTAGACGTAGCGCGTCGCCGGCGTGGTCAGGCTCGCCGATTGCGCGTGAAACTTGATCGAGTGGCGGGCCGTGTCCTGAGACTCGCCGATCCTCGGGCAGTCATGGATCGCGAAATCGACCCCGAGAGTGACCCGGACATTATGGACCGCCGTATCCTCGAGGTAACACCCAAGGACCGCCGATTTCACTCCGCGGATGTAAAGCCCATAGGACGTAGACTTGACGTAACAACGGGAGTAGACGATCCCGGAGCGTTCGACGTAGTCGACGGTCCGATCGCCGAGCAGGCCCGCCGAGTAGAAATCCTCCAGGCCGCACTTGTGGAAGGTGATATGGTCCTGGTGATTATTCCAGGAGGTCGGCCCGTGGCCCCACCGATATCCTCCGGTCCCGAGGTCGCGGAAGCGGATCGAGAAGAAGGTGAGACCGTTCACAGCGGCCGCCGGAGTGAGATACTGGCTGGTCGCCGTCCCGGTCATGGTAACGATTGGATCATTTCCGTAGCGGCCGAGCGCATCCGGGTCCCCGACCGCCGCGCCGAAGGCGCCGACCTGGATCGTCGAACCCGAGAAGGAATGTGCCGGCGTGTTCTCGACGGTGAAGGTATCGCCGCGGCGGAGGAGGCACCGATAGCCGGCCGCGGCGTATTCGATGACCTCGTCGAAATCGTCCGTCGTGACCTCGACGGCCCCGGCCGGCTTGCCGACGAAGTCGCTTCCCTCATTCGCGAAGACGTAGGTCTTCCCGTCGAAAACCGTATCGGCGTCGGTCACGGTGACCTCGGCCGAGGCCTCGGCGTAACCGAGCCCGGGCCGGAAGACCCGGAGCTTGACCGTATAGCTCCCCGGCGTCTCGAAGACGTGGCCCGCCACGGGTCCCCGGCACTCGGTCTTGAATCCGGTAGGGTCGTCGAAGTCCCAGATATAGGCGAGATGGTGGAACGGTTTCGCCACGCCGGTCCAGGAGGACCCGGAGGCGGTCGCGACGAGCCCGAGCGGCCCGGGCCCGGAGCTCCTCGAGAGCGCAATCACCGCCGTCCCCTCGGGCGAGGGGAGCGGGATATTCGAGGAGTAATAAGTCCACCCGCCCGGGACCTCGGTCCACTCGGTCCAGGCCTTGCCATCCTGCCGGACCCGGATCTCGACGATCCCGCTCGCCGGCGCCGACCCGGCCGGCATGGTCACCATGATCGTCCCCCCGTCGAGGATCGCCGTGACCAGGACCGGGTCCTCGCCCTCTTCCGTGTAGCGCGCCTCGAGGTCCGCGGCCCCGGTGTATTCGGTCGCAAGGAAGACCTGAGAGGAGACCTCCTCGCCGATCTCGGCGAAATGCGGGACCATCCCGGCAGGGTCGACCTCGTCCGAATCTGGGAGCTCGAAGGGGATCGAATAGACCTCCGGCGTCGAGGGTCGGAATGCCCACCATGGATCGAGCTTCGCCTCGATCGGGATCTCGGATCCCCGATAAGCCAGGACCGCCGCCATCGCGTTGACGTTCCACCCGCCATGGAGGGTCATCCGGCCCCACTGCTTCACGAAGCCGGTTCCCTCCTTGGTGAGTGCCTCGCGCTGCCCGTTAACCCAGAGCTCGACGTCATCCTCGACCGTTCCGAATTTCGCCGCGACAATGTACCACTGGCCCGGGACCAGGATCCCGGTCCGGGTCCGGAAGATCGCGCCCGAGGAGTCATCCGCCCGGTCGAAATGGAGCGCGCCGGCGTAGTCCCCCGTCCCCGACGTGTCCATCTTGAGCGTGTCTTCGGTCCCGCGGAGCTCGGCCATGAGCCGGTCGGTCTGAGCCGTCCCGCCTCCGCCCTCGAGGTTGTAGCGGAAGGCCACGACACCCCAGAAGGTATCGGGAAGCTTTGTGACCTGCCACTCCTTCGAATCGTCGGTGTCCCAGCAAAGGCGCGTGGTGGTCCCGTTCGCCTTCATCGCCGGCCCGAATGGGGAGAGGATGCGCGAATAAGGCGCATCGCCCCGGTAAGGCGTGAAGGTCTTCCCGTTGATGACCTCCTGGATCAGCCCTCCATCGGTCGAGAACGGGACCACGCCGGCGCAAAGGAAGGAGCGCCTGGTCGGGTTGATCGCGAGCGTCTTCGGTCGAAAGATCGTCATGGGTCCTCCCCCCGGGCGGGCCGGCCCGCCCTGCTATGTTCAGACCTCGTCCTGGATCTCGTCGGAGACGCCGCGGACCCGGAGCCAGTGGTCTCCGGCCGTGGACGAGAGCGCCTGGCCGATGTTGTTGATTACTGCTATCTGCCAGTCCGTTCCCTGGTTCTCGATGATGAAGGAACCCTGATAGGCCTTGGCCGTGGCGTTGGTGACCGCGAAGGCGTGGACCAGGTTTCCGGCGTTCGCGAGCTTGAAATTCTCCGCATCCGCCACGGCGGAATCGGTCGCGCCAACCCCGCCGTCCCGGTGCTCCGTTTCGTGGTCGTCGCCGCGGACCAGGAAGAAAGATACGCTCGTCCCGGCCGTGGGCGCGCTGCCCCCCGTCGTGATCTTGTAAAAGACCTGGAGCTTCCCCGCGACCGGCGAGGTCCCGGCGACCTGAGCGGAGACCCGCCCGGCCCCGTCGGCCAGA
>JALOCE010000068.1 GCA_023227925.1 Candidatus Omnitrophota bacterium | reverse complement strand
GGTTGGGTTGATGCGCGGCCAGGATAGGTTAGTTTTCTACGGAGAGAGCTTAAAAGGCTTGGTGTATTCTGCGGGCAATAAGGTCTTCCAGGTAGATAGGGCGGGGAGGGATTTAAAGGCTATTCTATCGGAACCAAAAGTCAAAAAGATCAGCCACGACCTTAAAAAACTCAAGGTGTCTTTAGCCGGAGAAGGTGTCAGCCTGGAGGGATTATATTTTGATGTTATGATCGCGGCGTATCTTTTGAGCCCCTCGAAGGCCGGCTATGATCTTTCGGATATAGCTTTGGACTATTCAGCGAAATGTCTGCCTAAGATAATAGAGAAGCAAAAGGCAGTAGAGCTGATAATAGAACTTGAGCCGAGGCTGGAAAAAGAATTAGAAGCGAAAGCGCTCACCGGGCTTTTCAGGGATATCGAAATGCCGCTGGTGGAAGTATTATCGGAGATGGAACTGGTTGGCATAAAATTAGACCGGGAAGCCCTGCTTAAGCTTTCGCAGGATATAGAAAAAAGGCTGGTAAAATTAATCGAAGAGATTTACGAGGCAAGCGGCACGCAATTTAATATCAATTCGCCCAAGCAGCTCCGGGAGATACTCTTTGAAAAATTAAAATTGCCGGTGGCAAGGAAAAGCAAGACCGGCCCTTCCACGGATGAAGAAGTATTGCGTAAATTATCAAGCAAACATAAATTGCCGGCTTTATTATTGGAGTACCGCCAATTGACGAAACTGAAGAACACCTATATAGATGCCCTCCCTGAATTGATCGACAAAAAAACAGGCAGGATCCATACTTCTTTTAACCAGACCGGGACTGAAACAGGCAGGCTCAGTTCCAGCAATCCCAACCTGCAAAATATACCCGTAAAAACGGATATCGGCAGGCTGATCAGGAAAGCGATAATTTCGTCGGGCGAGAAGAACTATTTATTATCCTGTGATTATTCGCAGGTAGAATTAAGGATCCTGGCGCATTTGTCAGGAGATCAAAACTTGATCTCGGCCTTTAAAGAGGATAGAGATATACATAGAGCGACTGCTGCCCTTATCTATGGTATGGATGAAAAAGAAGTCCTTGATAAGATGCGCGAGGTTGCCAAGAGGGTAAATTTCGGGATCGTTTACGGGCTTTCTTCTTACGGCTTAAGCCGGGACCTAGGTATCTCTGCCGAGGAAGCCCAAAGTTTTATCGATGCCTATTTTTTAAGGTATCCCAAGGTCAAAGATTATATAGAAGAGCAGATCTCCAGGTGCCAGAAAGACGGCTTTGTCACTACTATATTGGGAAGAAAAAGATATATCCCCGAGATCAATAATAAGAATCAGGGCATACGTTCTTTTGCCCAGCGCCAAGCAGTAAATACGCCCATACAAGGTTCAGCCGCGGATCTGATAAAACTGGCGATGATACAGATACACGAGCAGATAAAAACGCGCGGCCTGGATTCGAAGATGATCCTGCAGATCCATGACGAATTATTATTCGATGCCCCGGAGCAGGAATTGGATAAATTGATTGTGTTAGTGAAGGACAGGATGGAGAATGTATTAAAATTGGATGTACCGGTAAAAGTAGATATAAAAAAGGGTCGGAATTGGTTGGAAATGGAGGAGATAAAATGAAGATAGCAATATGTGCGTCAGAGGTGGTTCCTTTTGCAAAGACAGGTGGCTTGGCAGATGTGGCAGGGGCATTACCGTTAGCATTGGAAAAAGAAGGCGAGAGCGTTATTGTGATTATGCCGCGCTATAAGGCAATACAGGATTCGAAATTCGACATCAAGAGGTTTAGCGACGATATTTCGTATTCTGTCATCGGCAAGAATATCAAAGTATATTTTATCGAGAGCGATAATTATTTCAACCGCGACCAGTTGTACGGCGACAAGAACGGCGATTACAAAGATAACCTGGATAGGTTTTCTTATTATTGTAAAAGGGCTCTGGACCTATTGAAAGAAATAGAGTTCAAGCCGGATATCATCCACGTGCATGACTGGCAGGCCTGCCTTGTCCCGGTATATTTAAAAAACGTATTCCGGAAAGACGCTTTTTATAAAAATATAAAGACGGTCCTGACCATACACAATATAGGTTATCAGGGTTTATTCGCCAAAGACGAGTATTCAAGGCTGGGCCTGGATTGGAGCCTCTTTAATATAGAGGGATTAGAGTTCTACGATAAGATAAATATTTTAAAAGGCGGGTTGATATTCTCCGACATCATCAATACAGTCAGCCCTACCTACAGCAAGGAGATACAGACTAAAGAATTCGGCTTTGGTTTAGAGGGGGTTTTAAATAAGAAAAAAGCCTCGGTCTTTGGCATATTAAACGGCCTGGATTATTCTATTTGGAATCCTGTCACCGATAAATTTATTGCCAAGAATTTCTCTGTTAACAGCATAGGGGGTAAAGCAAAGAATAAAGAAGATTTGCAGGCGATTTGCAAATTACCCAAGAAAAAAGATATACCGCTTTTAGGGATAGTATCGAGGCTGGCCGAACAGAAGGGTTTTGATATTTTGGCCGAGGCCATAGATAATATCTGCAGGCTTGATTTACAGCTTGTGATCCTGGGTACCGGTGATCTGAAGTACCACGCGATCATGGAAGCGATGGTAAAAAAATATCCTAAGGTCATTTCGTTGCATCTGAAGTTCGACGATACCCTGGCGCATAAGATCTATGCCGGCTCCGATATTTTTCTTATGCCTTCCAAGTATGAGCCTTGCGGTTTGGGCCAGTTGATCTCTTTAAAATACGGCACGATACCCCTGGTCTTTAAAACAGGTGGCCTTGCGGATACGGTAAATAAAAATAACGGGTTCGTTTTTGACAAATACAGCCGGGAAGAGCTGCTTATCACCGTCGAAAAATCAATTACGACCTTCCAGGATAAGAAAAAATGGAATGCGCTGGTCACCAAGGCAATGAAGTGTGATTTCTCCTGGGAAGAATCAGCCAAGGAATACCTTAAGCTTTATGCCAAGGCAAAAACAAAATAATTTAAAGATCATCCTCGGCCTTACCGGTAGTTTTGGCAGCGGCAAGAGCACTGTGGCCAGGATGTTTGGGGGTTATGGTGCCCGGGTGATCGATGCGGATAGGTTAGCGCATCAATTTATCCGTCCCGGCACCAAGGGCTATAACAAGATCATTGCTTTCTTCGGCAGGGGTATTTTAAAGAAGAATAAAGATATCGACCGCCGTAAATTAGCTGCAGTCGTATTCAACGATAAAAGAGCATTAAAGAAATTGAATGGGATCATCCATCCCGGGGTCATCAAGTGCATTAAAGATGAGATCAGGAATTCAAGAGAACGGATCATTGTCCTGGATGCGCCTCTTTTGATCGAAGCGGGCCTGGAGAGGATGGCAGATAAATTAATCGTAGTCAAACTGGAGCGTAAATTGCAGGTCCGAAGGATCCGGGAAAAAACATCGCTTAAGAAAACGGATATATTAAAAAGGATCGAATGTCAGATTCCCCTTTCGCAAAAGGTGCGTTTAGCGGATTTCATCATAGATAATAATGGAACGATAAAAGAAACTAAGAAACAAGTAGCACTAATAAGGAGGAAGTTGTGGAGAAGTTAGATATTGGAAATTTAAAAGAAATGAAAATAACGGAATTAAGCAAAATAGCCAAGGAGCTGAATGTCAATGGCTTAAGCGGCCTGAAGAAGCAGGATCTTATTTTTAAGCTGCTGCAAGCCCAGGCGGAGAAGGAAGGCCTGATGTTCGGCGAGGGTATTTTAGAGATACTCCCCGAAGGATTCGGGTTCTTAAGGAGCCCTAACTATAATTATCTGCCCTGCCCGGACGATATTTATATCTCGCCTTCGCAGATCAGGAAGTTCGATCTGAAGACCGGCGATACGGTCAGCGGCCAGATCCGTCCGCCTAAAGAAGGGGAAAAGTATTTTGCCTTATTGAAGGTCGAGGCGGTAAACTTTGAAAACCCCGAGGAGGTAAAAGATAAGGTGCTTTTTGATAATCTTACGCCGGTTTATCCCCGCGAAGCATTTAACCTGGAGACAAAACCGGATGAGATATCCATGCGTATCATGAGCCTGTTGACCCCTATCGGCAAAGGCCAGCGCGGTTTGATCGTTGCCCAGCCATATAGCGGGAAGACCGTGCTTTTACAGAAGATCGCCAATGCGATCACCAGCAATAATCCCGATGTGGTCTTGATCGTCCTTTTGATCGATGAACGCCCGGAAGAAGTCACCGATATGCAGAGGAATGTCAAAGGCGAAGTGATCTCGTCTACATTTGACGAGCCGCCGGAAAGGCATGTGCAGGTGGCTGAAATCGTCCTGGAAAAAGCCAAGCGCCTCGTAGAGCATAAAAGGGACGTAGTCATACTCCTGGATAGTATTACCCGTCTGGCGCGCGCCTACAACGCGGTTGTCCCGCATAGCGGCAAGGTTTTATCAGGCGGTATCGATTCCAACGCCCTGCAAAAACCAAAGAGGTTCTTTGGCGCGGCACGCGCAGTAGATGAAGGCGGAAGCCTTACCATAATTGCGACGGCCCTGGTGGATACAGGCAGCCGTATGGATGAAGTCATCTTCGAAGAATTCAAAGGCACCGGCAATATGGAATTGCAGCTTGACAGAAATTTATTCCAGCGTAGAATTTATCCTGCGATGGATATAAAGCGTTCGAATACCAGGCATGAAGAGTTATTGGTGAAGCAAGAGCAGCTGCAAAAGACCTGGATTTTAAGGAAGGTCTTGAATGAGCTGAATAACGTGGAAGCGATGGAGCTTCTGATCGAGAAATTGGCCAAGACAAAGAATAACGAAGAGTTTTTAAACAGTATGAACCAGTAAACAAACAGAGGAGCGGAAAAATGAAAGACAAGATTCATCCCAGCTACAAAGATGCGACTATTGTCTGCGCCTGCGGCGAGACAATACATACCCGTTCGACCAAGCAGAATATCCGTGTAGAAATATGCTCTAAGTGCCATCCCTTTTTTACCGGAAAACAGAAATTCGTTGATTCTGCAGGGCGCGTAGATAAGTTTATGAAGAAATACGGTAAGAGCCCCGCTAAATAAATGAAGTTTGCGGAGCTGGAAAAACTAGAGAAGCGTTACCGGGAATTAGAAGAGCTTTTAGCTACGTCTAGCGTCATTGCCGATAAAGAGCAGTGTAAGAAGTTCGCTAAGGAGCTGTCCGACTTAAGAGAACCGGTAGTTTTATTTACGGAGTATAAGCGGATAACCAAAGAGATAGAGGACTTAAAGTCAGTAGCAGGCGAAAAACACGATAAGGAATTTGTCGAGCTGGCAAAAAAAGAATTTCAGGATCTGGAGTCTAAAAAGTTAGCGCAGGAAGAAAAATTAACTGCTGCTTTGGCGACTGAAGACGGGGATGCCGGCAGGGATATCATCGTAGAGATCAGGCCCGGCACCGGAGGCGATGAGGCAGGCTTATTTGCGGCTGATCTTTATCGTATGTATACGATGTATGCGGCAAATAAAGGATGGACAGTGGAACCGATGTCTGCCACTTATAATGACGCCGGAGGGATAAAAGAAGTTACCTTCAGCGTAAAAGGCAGAGATGCTTACAGGCGGCTTAAATTTGAAAGCGGAGTGCATCGCGTGCAGCGCGTTCCGGCTACGGAAGCGCAAGGCAGGATCCATACCTCTACGGCTTCAGTGGTAGTATTAGTGGAACCCGAAGAAGTGGATTTAGTGATCGAACCCAAAGACCTGCGCATCGATACTTACAGGTCTTCCGGGCCCGGCGGACAGCATATGCAGAAGACTGATTCCGCAGTCAGGATCACGCATATACCTACCGGAGCGGTAGTTGCCTGCCAGGATGAGCGCTCGCAATTAAAAAATAAGACTAAGGCGATGAGGATCTTGCGGGCGAAATTACTGGATATGAAGAGGATACGGGAGGCCAATAAGCTCTCCCAGGAGAGAAAGATCCAGATCGGTTCAGGTGACCGCAGTGAAAAAATACGCACTTATAATTTTCCCGACCGCCGCGTTACCGATCATCGCATAAATGTAACCTCGCACCAATTAGAAGCAATCCTGGAAGGCGACCTGGATGAATTTTTCGATGCCTTGTTAAAGGCAGCGGAGGAAGCAAAGGAATGAACGAAGCGGAATTATTATTTAGCGAAATATTTGGCTGCGACAGGGCCTCTTTATATCTAAAGAAAAATATCCCTCTGGATAAAGATAAATTGTCAAAGGTGTCTTCGGTATTAAAGAGAAGGTTTTCCGGGGAACCTCTTCAATATATACTGGGAAAAACAGAATTTATGGGCCTGGAATTCAGGGTCAATCCCAGCGTGCTTATCCCGCGCCCTGAAACAGAGATCCTTGTGGAGAAGGCAGCAGAAATGGCCACAAGCCTTAAAATTATGGATATCGGGACAGGTTCAGGCTGCATCGCAATATCGCTGGCAAAATTATTAAAAGATGCTGATATTATCGCAACAGATATTTCAGATAATGCCCTGGAAGTTGCCAAAGAAAACGCGCGGCGCCATGGAGTAAAAATTAATTTTATTTTAGCCGATCTATTCAATGCTGTGGATTGCGTAATGCACCCGGTAGATTTAATAATCAGTAATCCGCCTTATGTCGCATCCGGTGAGATTGCAACATTGCAGCCGGAGATAAGTTATGAGCCTAGAATTGCCCTTGATGGAGGAGCAGACGGCCTGGATTTTTATCGGCGCATAATCAATGGCGCTGTGGATTATTTAAAGAAAGATGGCCTTTTAATTTTAGAGATAGGTTTTGACCAAAGCCGGGCGATCGCAGATATTTTTCAAAGATCAGGGAAATTCAAGATAATAGAGATAGTCAAAGATTATAGTAACATAGAGAGGGTTATGGTAGCGGTTAAAAATGGATAAGCTGATCATCGAGGGTGGAGTAAAACTTAAAGGCGAAGTTACGGTTTCCGGGGCCAAGAACGCGGTCCTGCCGATACTGGCAGCAACTCTTTTAACCGACGATACCTGTATTATCAAGGGCGTACCGAATTTACGCGACACCAACACTATGTTAAAGATCCTGCGTTCTTTAGGTAAGAATGCGGAATTAGATAAGGGGATAATAAGAGTAGAGGCGGGGAAATTCACTAACTTTATCGCCGACTATAAGCTTGTTTCGACGATGCGGGCGTCTTTCTGTGTTTTAGGGCCGCTATTGGGCAAATTAAAAAAAGCAAAAGTATCTTTACCGGGTGGCTGTGTCATCGGCGTGCGGCCGGTAGATTTACATATAAAAGGTTTGAAGGCATTAGGCACGGATATCAGTATCGAAGGCGGCTATGTAGTAGCTAAGGCAACCAACCTTAAAGGGGCCCATATGTATTTAGGCGGAGCCTATGGCTCGTCGGTTTTAGCTACGGATAATGTAATGATGGCCGCGGTTTTAGCCAAAGGTAAGACCGTAATAGAATCAGCAGCCTGCGAGCCGGAAGTAACCAACCTGGCGGATTTCCTGATTAAAATGGGAGCAAAGATCAAAGGGCACGGGACTCCCATCATAGAAATAGAAGGTGTTAAACATTTGCATGGGGCAGAGCATGGGATAATCCCCGATAGGATCGAAGCAGGCACTTTGATGATCGCTTCTTTGATCACGCATGGAGATATACTTATTAAAAATGTTTTTGCTGCGCACCAGGGCGCGGTGATCGATAAATTAGAAGAGGCAGGCGCTAAGGTAATAAAGACAGACAGTTCTTTAAGGCTGCGCTCTAAAGGAAGATTGAGGCCGGTGAATATCACGACACTTCCTTATCCTGGTTTTCCCACGGATATGCAGGCGCAGATGATGAGCCTGATGAGTGTTACTCTCGGGATCAGCGTAATTACCGAAAAAATTTATCCTGATAGGTTTATGCATGTGTCAGAGCTCGATCGTATGGGCGCGCGTATTCAAAGGGAAGGGCCGCATGCGATCGTTGAGGGAGTAAAAGAATTGTCCGGTGCGCCGGTAATGGCCTCGGACTTACGCGCTTCCGCGGGCTTGGTGTTGGCAGGATTAGCTGCCCGCGGCAAGACAGCGATCTCCAGGATTTATCATTTGGAACGCGGTTATGAAAATATAGAAGAGAAGCTGAGGAATCTGGGCGCAAGGATCTGGAGGGAAAAAGAATGATTTTGATGATCGATAATTATGATTCTTTTACTTATAACCTCGTGCAGTACTTAGGCGCCTTAGGCCAGGAGATAAAGGTTTTCAGGAACGATAAAATAACCATAGATAAGATCAGGAAATTAAAGCCCGAAAAAATCATTATCTCTCCGGGGCCGGGCCGTCCGGAAGATGCGGGTATCTCCTGCGAGGCGATAAAAACATTTGCCGGAAAGATCCCTGTGTTAGGGGTCTGTCTCGGGCATCAGTGTATCGGATATGTTTATGGCGGCCGCATTGTTTCGGCAAAGAAACTTATGCACGGTAAAACTTCCCGGATCTATCATAATAAAAAGGGGATATTTTCCGGCATACCGGATCCTTTCGAGGCTACGCGTTACCATTCTTTGATCGTGGAGAGAAAGAGCCTGCCTGGGTGCTTGGAGATAACTGCCTGGACTAAAGAGAAAGAGATCATGGGTTTAAAACATAAAGAATGCGCCTTATGGGGAGTGCAATTTCATCCCGAATCCATATTGACCAAATCCGGTAAAGATATCTTAGCGAATTTTTTAAAGTTATGATAGAAGAAGCCATAAAAACTATATCTGCAGGTAATGATTTGAGCAAAAGCCAGATGTATGATGTTTTACAGGAGATCATGACGGGTAAGGCAGCTACGCCGGAGATCGTTTCTTTTTTGACTGCGCTGGATAAAAAAGGCGAGAGCATAGAGGAATTAACTGCTGCGGTTACGGTGATGCGCAGGTATGTGACTAAAATAGATACGAAAAACAAAATAATCCTGGATACCTGCGGCACAGGCGGAGATAAGAAAGGGACATTCAATATCTCGACTGTCGTTGCCTTTGTAGCCAGCGGTTGCGGAATAGCAGTAGCAAAACACGGGAACCGTTCTGTATCCAGTTCCTGCGGCAGCGCGGATACATTAGAGGCATTAGGTATCAATATTAATTTAGCTGCTGAAAAATTAGGCGCTTGCCTTGATGAAGTGGGGATCGCTTTTTTATTCGCCCAGAACCTGCATCCGGCAATGAAATACGCTATGCCGGCAAGAAAAGAGATGGGGGTAAAGACGATCTTTAATATTTTGGGCCCATTGAGTAATCCTGCGGGCGCAACACATCAGTTAGTCGGTGTTTATGATGCGCGTTGGACAGAGATCTTGGCGCAGGTATTATTTAATTTAGCAAGCGTCCATGCCTTGGTAGTCTGTGGACGGGATGGGTTGGATGAGATAACCACAACCGGCCCGACTGCAATTTCCGAATTGCATAAAGGTAAAATAAGTAATTACGAGATAGATCCGCAGGACTTCGGTTTTAAAAAAGCAAAATTAGAAGATTTAAAAGGCTCTACCCCTCTGGATAATAGCCGGATCATGATGGATATATTAAAAGGTAAGCCCGGGCCAGGCAGGGATATAGTCGTATTAAATGCCGCGGCAGCGCTTTATGCCGCAGATAGGGTAAAAAATATTAAGGAAGGGCTCAAGCTTGCTTCTGATTCCATAGATTCAGGCAGGGCCTTAGAGAAGTTAGAACTGCTTAAAGATTATTCGCTAAAAAATTCATGAAAAAAACAGATACCTTAAAAGAGATCATCCTTAAAAAGAAAGAAAAGATCATTTTGGCAAAGCAGAATCTTCCCGAAGAAGATCTAAAGGCGAAGTGCCAGGCCTTACCTGCGACAAGGCCTTTTATCGGGGCTATCAGTAAACCGCGCACTATCTCGCTTATTGCCGAGATAAAAAAACAATCTCCTTCGCTGGGGGTTATCCGCCAGGATTTTAATCTTGGCGAGATCGTAAAGGCGTATCAGGAGGCCGGAGTCCAGGCGCTTTCTGTATTGACTGAAAGTGATTATTTCGGAGGCG
>JALOCE010000066.1 GCA_023227925.1 Candidatus Omnitrophota bacterium | reverse complement strand
AATACCAGGACCTGCAGCGCATTGTTTCCATATTGGGCAGGGAGGAACTTGCCCGGCAGGAACGTATTATCTTCGAGCGCGCGGTAAAATTACAGAATTTTCTTACGCAGCCATTTTTTACCGCAGAGTTGTATACAGGCAGAGCCGGGATTTATGTGCCGCTTGAAGAGACGATCACAGGATGCGAGAGGATCATCTCCGGGCGCCTGGACGCAGTAGCAGAGGATAAATTCAGTTATATCGGCACGATAGACCAGTTAGCAGCTTAAAGAGATCAATATGGCCAAGATAGGCGAATTATTATTACAGAAAAAACTTATTACCCCCGATCAGTTGCAGCTTGCTTTGAAAGAAAGCCAGAAGACCGGCGAGATCCTGGGAAAAGTGCTGGTGCGGATGAAGCTTATCAAACAAGAACAGCTCCTGGAGCTCCTGGCCGACCAGCTGGGCCTGGTTTATTACGCAAGCCTTAAAGATATTTCTATATCGGAAGATGTGATCAAGGCAGTGCCGGCAAAATTTGTCTGGCATTATAAATTCATGCCGCTGAAGATCAAAGGCAAAGTTTTGATCGTGGCAGTCTCTGATCCCCTGGCAGTCTGGCTGATGGAGGATTTAAAATTACATTTAGGCTATGATGTGGAAAGGGTCCTGGCCACCGACGATGAGATACTTGTCGCCATCCGGCGCTATTACGGAGTAGGGGCGGAGACTATCGAAGAAATTCTCACGCAGGAAAAGAAAGATAATGTAAAACAGGAACAGCCCAGATACGAAGACATAGAAGATGTCGAGAAGACCGCGCAGGACGCCTCTGTAATCAAATTAGTCAACCAGATACTCTCCGAGGCGGTCAATGCCCGGGCAACCGATATCCATATCGAGCCGTTCCGGGATAAGGTGCGCGTAAGGCAGCGTATAGACGGTATCCTTTATGATATGCGCGTTCCGGAAGAAGTCAGGTATTTGCATGCCGCGCTGGTCTCGCGTATAAAGATCCTTTCTCATCTTAATGTGGTAGAGAAGCGCCTTCCGCAGGACGGACGGGCGATCATCAAGATCCAGGATAAGCAGGTGGATTTAAGAATATCGATCATCCCTTCGCTCTACGGGGAGAGCGCGGTCATCAGGATCCTGCCGGTGCATTTACTTTTTAATCTGGATGATCTGGGTTTTTCGCCCCAGGATTTAAAATTAATCGAAGGGATGACGCAGAAGCCGCACGGGATAATTTTTTTGACCGGCCCCACAGGAAGCGGCAAGACCACGACACTTTACGCCTGCTTAAGCAAGTTGAATAAAGACGCGGTAAAGATAGTCACTATCGAAGACCCCATAGAATATGAATTGATGGGGGTGACGCAATTTCAGGTCAGGCCGGAGATAGGCCTTACCTTTGCCAATACCCTGCGCAGTATCTTAAGGCACGATCCCGACATAATGATGATAGGAGAGGTCAGGGATTTAGAGACCGCGGAGCTGTCTATCCGGACCGCCCTTACCGGCCATCTGATTTTCTCGACGCTGCATACCAATGACGCGGCAAGCGGCGCCACGCGGCTGATGGATATAGGAATCGAGCCGTACCTGGTCGCTTCATCCGTGAATGCCTTTATCTCCCAGAGGCTGGTCAGGACCATCTGTCCTAATTGTAAAGAGGAGAGAAAAGACAAGACCTTATTAGCGGATGTTTTTAAAAATATGAAAGTCTATCAGGGAAAAGGCTGCGATAAATGTAAATTTATCGGCTATACAGGCAGGACCGCGATCTATGAAATACTCCTCGTAGAAGATAAAATACGGGAATTGATTTTAAGCAAGGCCTCGGCTGCGCAGATCAAAAAAGCAGCCAGGGAGATGGGTTTTAAGACGCTGGAAGATTCAGGCATAGAAAGAGTCAGGCAGGGCCTGACTACCCCTGAAGAAGTCCTGCGCGTAGCCGAGCTGGGGGAATAATTTATGGCGAAATTTATTTACAAAGCAAAAAAGGGCCTGGAAGAAAAATTAGAAGGTGTCATCGAAGCAGCGAATGAGGAAGAGGCTTTAAGTAAATTAGCCGCTCAGGGAGTTTTTACTATCAGTATCGAAGAGGCCAGCGCAGCCATCGGAGCGGCTCAGCAGAAAACCTCCCCCTTAAAGAAGAAGGCCGGCCACAAAATCAACTCTAATGATATTTATACCTTTATCCAGAAATTAAGTACTCTCATCCGCGCGAGAGTAGAATTACTCTCCTGCTTAAAGATCCTCTATGAGCAGGCGGAGAATCCCCGTTTTCAGGCAGTGGTCCTGGAGATGTATAATTCTACCAAGGAAGGTAAGACCTTCTCTGAATCTTTTGAAAAATTCCCCAATGTTTTCCCGCCGCTTTTTGCCAATATCGTAAAAGCCGGCGAGGCAAGCGGCAGGCTTGACCTTGCCCTGACGCAGATCAATGAGTTTTTAGCGCGCGAGGAAGCATTGAGGACCAAGATAAAAGTAGCCCTGGCCTATCCGGCGTTATTATTGATGGTCGGCATAGCCAGTATTTTTGTGCTCATAAATTTCGTCATTCCAAAATTAAAACCTATCTTTGCTAATCTTGGCGGAAACCTGCCTTTGATAACCAAGCTCCTGTTGGATTTTAGCGACTTTTCCAGAAAAAGCTGGTGGCTGGTCCTGGGGATAATTGTTTTGGCAGCCGTCATTCTTTATTACCAGAAAGGAAACGTTCTTTTCAAAAAATTGCTTATCGGCATCAAAAGAAATGTCCCGGTCCTGAAACGCCTGAGCAGGAACGAGGAATTGGCGCATTTTTCCCGGTCGCTCTCCCTGCTTATCGAAAGCGGTGTCCCGGCGCTGAAGTCTATGGATATTGCCACTCTCGGAGTGAGCGACCCGCAATTAAAAAGCGGTTTAACGGCTGCAGCCCGCGATGTTGCCTCCGGGCAGACGATATCCAAGTGTTTGGAACGCCACACTAACCTGCCGGATTTTTTCACCAAGATGATCGCCGTCGGTGAAGAATCGGGCCGGCTGACGGAAGTATTAAGAGAGATAACCAATTCTTACACCCAGCAGGTAGAGGCGGATGTCGCGTTGATCTCTGCGATGCTTGAGCCTCTGCTTATTTTGGGGCTGGGGTTAGTTTTAGGGACTATTGTATTATCTATCCTCCTACCGGTCTTCCAGGTGACCCAGATGGTGCACTAAATAAAAAATGAAAATCATATCTGCCTTTGAGATAAACGAACAATACCTGAAAATGCTTGTAGCCCGGGTACAGGGCAGGAGCGCTAAATTAGCCGACTGCAGGATAGAACAGATCAAGCTTTTGAATGATGAGCAGACGAGCCAGCTCGTTGGCGATGTGCTTCATAAGACAAAGTTCAAAACCAAGAATACTACTATCTGCCTGCCTAGGAATTCAGTCACCGTAAGAAACCTGCATCTGCCTTCCCAGGAAACAAAAGAGATCACCCAGATGATCGACCTGCATATCGGCAGGATCGTCCCTTATAAAAAAGAGGAGACAGTCTTTGGTTACCAGGTATTAGGCAAAGATGAGATGGGTTATACCAAGGTAATATTGGCCATTGCCCATATCGCAAACATCAGAAAACAGATAAAGATATTGGAGAATGCCGGCCTTTATGTGGATAAGGTGGCCTTAAGCTCCTATGGTATCTGGCGGTGGGTCTTGAATAGCTGCCGTACGGAGATAAACCCCAAAGACCTATATTTACTATTGGACGTCGATACTACTTTTACGGATTTTATTATTTTTTCACAGGAGCACCTGATGTTTTCCCGCAGTATCACCGTAGGCTCTGATGATATCCGTGAAAACGAAGTGAGCGGTATAACTAAACTTATCGGAGAACTCAAGCAATCCCTGATAATCTTTTATAACGAAGAAATAAATAAAAAACCGGTAAAGGCCTTTATCGGCGGAGCTAAGAATATCGGAAATCTGATCGGCGCTGCCGATGATGAACTGGGTATGCCTGTCAAGGAAGTAGTGCGCCCCACCTTCAGGGAATTGCATGAAATAGATAAGAACTTGCCGGAAAATGTTTCCTTCACCGGCGTAGCCGACTTGGTCCTCTCGGAAACCGAGAAGAGGATTTATTTTGCTCTTCCCGAAATCCAGATCCGGCGCTCTTTAAGAGAAAAAACAAAGGACCTGGTTATCCTGGGGAGTTTTGTTATTTATTGCTTTACCGTGATCTGCGCTATATTCTTAGGCAAGATCTATAACCAGCAGAATTACCTTAAGGCGCTCCAGCAGCGCTCCGGCACTATCGATAAAGAATTCAGCGGCCTGACCAGCCAGTTAAACAAGATAACCTTTGTGAAGGCCTATCTTTATGAGCACCGCCTTCCACTTTTTGTTATCTCGCAATTGCAGAATGCGATTCCTCAAGAGGTATCCGTTACTTTCTTAAAACTGGATGAAAAAAAAGTAATTTTAAGGGGAGAGGCATTGCAATTATCGGATATTTTCAAGCTGGTGACTAATCTAGAGCAGTCGAAATACTTTAAGAATGTCCAGACAAAATACACGCGCAAAAAGAAATTCAAAGAAAGAGAAATCACTGATTTTGAGATCGATTTTAATTTAGCCTTTTAAAAAATGATACGCCTGCCAAAGTTAGATAAGAAACAGAAAATACTCGCTATCATAGCCTTCGCTATCCTGTTTATTTTTTTGGTAGACAGGCTGCTCTTATCCAGTTTGAGGAGTAAACTGAAAAATATGCAGCAGCAGATAAAGCTGGCGGAAGCGACCTTAAAAAGAAACTTAGCCGTCCAGAACTCTAAGGATAAGCTGCTGGAGGATTATAATAATTACAAGCCTTACTTAAAAACGGAATCTGTCGATGCAAGCCAGGTCCTGGCTGAGTTCTTGCGGGAAATAGAGCGCCTGGCAAAAGATGCGGGAGTCTCGGTCGTGAACTTAAGCCCTGAAGAAGATCCGGAGAAACTCAAAGATGTAAAGAAATATAAGGCGAGTTTACAACTGGAAGGCAGCTTAGGGCAGATGGTTAATTTTATGTACAAGATCGAACGCAGTAAACTCTTGATCAAATTGGACAGGCTGACACTCATGCCTAAAGATGAACAGGCGTCGGCAATGAAAATGGAAGCCAGTATCAGCAGGGTGGTGCCATGAAGAGTTTTACCCTTATAGAGTTGATGGTAAGCATAGCTATTTTGGCCCTGGGCATAGTGGGGGTGTTGCGCTCTTTTATCTCGATGAGTTACGCCCTGGATGTCAGCGCTAACCGGATTGAAGCAGCCAGGGTTTTAGAAGCCAAGATGGACGGCATAGAAGAAGAAATGATAAAAGACCCGGAACTGGAGCTTGGGGCCGACGAGGAACAAGTTACTTTAAGGAACCGGCCTGCGCAATATAGATTAGAGGTAACTGAATTTGAGATGATAAAAGACGAGAAGGAGCCTATTACGGATAAAGTTATAATAACCGAAGCAAAGGTAACTCTCGCGTGGAAAGAAGGGCAGATCAATAAAGATGCAACGCTTGCCACCTATTTTCAGAAGAAGACGGCGAAATAATCTTAGTTTCACCCTCGTCGAGCTTTTAATAGTAGCGACCATATTTTCCTTTGTTGCCTTAGGCATCGCCGGAAGTTTAGCCGCGGGCTTGAAGGTCTGGGACCGCGCCAAAAATACGGATTTTTCCAGGGGTAATGTCCTGTTTGTCCTGGAAAGTTTTGCCCGTTCTTTAAGGCAGAGCATCAATTTTAAGTTGATCGATTTTGAAGGCAAGAGTGCCGAGTTAAGTTTCCCTACGTTATCCGGCAATCATATCCTGAAAGTGACTTATAAATTCGATACCTCCTTAAAAAAATTTATCCGCGAAGAGACCGATCTTAAGGTTATCCTTGTTGAAAAAGACGCGGCGGCTGCGACGCAAAAAGAACTATTTGAGATCGATAGCTTGTCATTCGAATATTATTATTTCGATACGCTAAAGGCGGCATATACCTGGAAAAATGCCTGGGAAAAAGCGGAAGGTATTTTTACTGCCGTCAGATTACGCCTGACCATTAAAGATGAAGAATTTTCCAAAACGGTATTCATGCCCTTTTCATTATAGGGGCAGTATACTGGTTTTTTCAGTCTGGGTTTTGACCTTTTTTTCCATCTTGAGCGTTGCAATATTTAATATAGTCTCAGCGCAGTTAAGGTTGAATAAGGCCATAGAAGACAGGATCGTTTCCTCCCGGCTTGCCCGGGCAGCTTTTATTTATGCCCGCGCCAACAACAAAATGGATACTACTAGTTATGATACCCTGGCGGAATTAAGGCAGGAGCAGGCCAAAGAATTCGGGGGGCTGAAATTTGTTTATACTTTAGTAGACGAAGAAAGTAAGATCAATCTGAACACCAGCTCTATTGCCCTATTGGCCAGGCTGCCCGGTGTCGATCTGGATGTGGCAGAAAAGATCTTTACTTCCGATTTAAAGCCGTTTGTCAGGAAAGAAGAGGTCCTCCTTGTGGAAGGGGTCACCGAGGAGATGTTCAATGGTTTTCAGGATATAGTCACTGTCCACTCAAGCGGCAAAATAAATATAAATACTGTCGGGCCGGAAGCCTTGAAAGTGTTAGGGTGCGATCAGGGGTTGGTTGATATCATCGTTGGTTTCCGGAATGGCCCTGATGAAGATGAGGCGACTGGAGACGACGGGGTATTCGAAGACCCCGGCGGTATATTAAATAAATTGCGCGCATATACGATGCTTTCCGGCAGCCAGGAGGTAGCGCTCTTGCAGGTAATGAGCCTATTGTGCACGGACTCGGTAAATTTTTCCCTGGAGGTAAAGACATCGACAGTAGGTAAGCCGGTAATGAAATATAGTATCGTGATGGACGCAAATAAAATAAAACAATGGAGCGAATAGGAGGAAGGCATATGAAAAAGGGTTTTACTTTAATCGAATTGATGCTGGTAGTCATTATCATCGGTGTATTAGCAGCAATGGTGGTGCCGCGTATGGCAGGCAGGTCTGATGAAGCAAGAAAGGCAGTTGCCAAGACAGACGTAGATTCCAATATTGCTACTGCGCTTAAGCTCTACGAGTTGGATAATGGCGCATTCCCTGCTACTGACGAAGGCCTGAATGCCCTGTTGACGGCTCCGCCTTCGGCAAGAAACTGGAAGGGGCCATACATGGAAAGGGCTGCGTTAGACCCCTGGGGAAAGGCTTATCAATATAAGAGCCCCGGAACGCACCGCACGGATTACGACCTTTACTCTTTAGGGCGCGATGGAGTAGAGAGCTCGGATGACGTCTCTAACTGGCAGCAGTAGAGCTTAAATATAGTTGATTTGTGCGGAATTTTATGTTAAACTAACCAGTTCAAATGATCAATATAAATGAGGTAAGGACATATAGGTTAAATTCAAGGCAGAGTAAGGTAAAAAAGGCTGATTTTGCCAAGCCCCCTGCTCGCGGGAGAAGTTTTGCGCAATTTTACGGCTCCCTGCCTGATATTTTAAAGGCAAGGGATTTACGCGCCGTAACGGAGGCGATAACCAGGGCCCATAAGAATAAAAAGGCAGTCATCTTTATGGCCGGGGCCCATGTGATAAAATGCGGTTTGAATCCGGTATTGATCGAGTTGATGAAAAAGAAGATAATTACCTGTTTATGCTTGAATGGCGCAGGTATTATCCATGATTTTGAGATTGCTTTGCAGGCTAAGACTTCCGAAGATGTGGGCGAGAATTTAAAAGACGGTAAATTCGGGATGTGCAGGGAGACTGCTGATTTTATCAATAATGCGGCAAAAGATGGCGTCAGCGAGGGGCTGGGTTTAGGTAACAGTGTAGCCCGCCGGATAAACGAAGAAAAACTGCGCTATAAAGATTTAAGCCTGCTCTATAATGCCTATAAATATAAGGTCCCGGTCTGCGTATTTGTGGCTGTCGGCACGGATATCATCCATCAACATCCTTCATTCGATGCCGGCCTTACCGCAGAAGGCAGCTTAAGGGATTTTTATACTCTGGTGGAAAATGTCTGCCGGCTAAATAAAGGGGGCGTGACTTTAAATTTTGGCTCCGCAGTAATGCTGCCGGAGGTTTTCTTAAAGGCGTTAAATTTAGCCCGGAATTTAGGCAGCCAGGTAAAAGATTTTACAACGGCTAATTTCGATATGGTCTATCATTACAGGCCGGCGCAGAATGTAGTAAGCAGGCCGGTTGCTTCAGGTGGCAAGGGTTATTATATTATCGGACACCATGAATTAATGCTGCCATTTTTAGCGCAGGCAATAATCGAAAAAATATGAAAGAGCTTAAAAATATAATCAAAAAATTCAACCAGGCCAATATCCTGATCATCGGCGATCTGATATTGGATGAATACATCTGGGGCAACGCGGACAGGATATCTCCGGAAGCGCCGGTACCGGTAGTCTGGGCAGGCAAGCGCGAGTTTATTCCGGGCGGTGCGGCTAATGTGGCTAATAATATCCGTTCACTCGACGGTAAAGTATCCATAGTGGGAGTGATAGGCCAGGATAAGAACGCGGATATTTTATTATCCGAATTGAAAAAGAGGAAAATAGATGTGAAGGGCGTCTTTGTCGAGCCCAAGAGGCACACTACGGTCAAGACGCGGATCCTCGCCGGACACCAGCAGATAGTCAGGGTGGATTGGGAGCACACGCATTCCCTGCCGCAAGAATTAAATAAAGGCATCCTTAGATTTATAGAAAAAAACCTTGATGACTTCGATGCTATTATCATCGAGGATTATGGCAAGGGCGTTGTCAATGCCGAGTTATTGGAGGAGCTTGTCGGGCTTACGGAGCGCAATAAAAAGATCATTACCGTCGATCCGAAAGAAGAGCATTTTCAATATTACCGCGGCGTGACTTCTATGACCCCTAACCGTAAAGAATTGGAAAATGCGATCAGGAACCTGAAAATAAAAGATACGACTAACCGTTTTAAGGTCAATAATGACAGGTTGTTTACGGATAAAGATATAGATTCGGCAGCGCAGCAGATCCTGAAATACCTGAAGCTGGAATCTGTCCTAGTTACTTTAGGCGAGCACGGGATGCAGCTTTTCGAAAAGAACGGCCGTGTTACGCATATACCTACAGTGGCTCAGGCAGTCTTTGATGTCTCCGGCGCCGGCGATACCGTAATTTCTACTTTTACCCTCGGGCTCTGTTGCGGCGGGACTTTATTGCAGGCAGCGCATCTGGCAAATTATGCCGCGGGGATCGTAGTGGGCAAGGTAGGAACGGCGGTCACTACAAGAAAAGAGCTTTCTGAAAGGCTGGTTTAAAAATGGACGTGATTGGCGTTATCCCGGCAAGGTATTCTTCTTCAAGATTCGAAGGTAAAGTCCTGGCGGATATCCTGGGCAAGCCGATGATAGAGTATGTTTGGGAGCGCGCGAAACAGGCGCGCCTTTTAGATGATCTTATTATCGCCTGCGACGACGAGCGGGTAGCTGATGTTGCCCGTAAATTCGGCGCGAAGGTAGCGATGACTTCCAAGTCGCATGCCTGCGGCACAGACAGGATAAGCGAAGTAGTAAATCCTCTGGAGGTCAAGATAGTCATCAATATCCAGGGCGATGAACCGTTGATCCATCCTACGATGATCGATAGCGTAGCCCAGGCCCTTTTAGATGACAGCGATATTTCCATCGCCACCATCATACGCAGAATAGAGGATCATCAGGCAGTAACCGATCCCAACGTAGTCAAAGTTGTGATAGATAAGAATAATTTTGCGCTATATTTTTCCAGGGCAGCTATCCCGTTCTTAAGCACTAATTCTGAAGTGAAGTCGCCGGTTTATTATAAGCATATCGGCCTATATGGATATACCAAGGATTTCCTTTTTACTTATAAAAATCTGCCTGTCTCCAATTTAGAAAAGATAGAGTCTTTAGAGCAATTAAGGGTTTTGGAAGAAGGATTCCGTATCAAAGTCGTGGAGACAAGATTTGATACCGTAGGCGTAGATACTATCGAGGACCTGGAAAAAGTAAGGCATTATTTAGAAAGGCATAAATCGTAATGCGCCAGATCAAAGTAAAAAATATAAATATCGGCGATAAGAACCCTTTGGTTTTGATCGCCGGGCCTTGCGTGATCGAGTCGGAGAGCATGTG
>JALOCE010000065.1 GCA_023227925.1 Candidatus Omnitrophota bacterium | reverse complement strand
TGGCCATACTTTATGGTATTGATCCTACGCCGGTAGAAAAAGTCACGTATCTGAAAAATAAATTGGCGGAAGAAAAATAATAATGAAGGCATTGATACTTGCGGCAGGTTATGCGACGCGGCTTTATCCTTTGACTAAAGAATATCCCAAGCCGCTTTTATTAGTTGAGGATAAACCGATAATCGACTACATTGTAGATAAATTAGAGAGAATAGAAGCAATAAGCGAGATCATTGTAGTCACCAATAGCAAATTTATATCTTGTTTTAAATCGTGGGCGAAAGGCCTGCGTAGTAAAAAACGCATAAACCTGGTAGATGATTTGACGGGAGACTTGAACGACAGGCGGGGCGCGGTTGGCGATATGAGTTTTGCCATAGATAAAAAACATATTAACGAAGACCTCCTGGTTATCGGCGGAGATAATCTTTTTAAAGGCGGTTTGCAGGATTTTCTTAAATTTGTCAAAGCCCATAAGAATAGCCCCATTATAGGCGTGTATAAGATAAAAGATAGACAAGAAGCAAAAAAATACGGGGTAATAAAATTAGACAAAGAAAATAAAGTTATTGATTTCTCCGAGAAGCCCGATAAGCCGCAGTCAAGGCTGGTGGCGATGTGCCTTTATTATTTTCCTAAGCAAAGATTAAATTTACTCAAGGAATACTTAGATACGAATATTAAGGGGCATGATGCTACGGGTTTTTATATAGATTGGCTAAGAAAAGAAATCCCGGTTTACGGTTTTGTGTTCGACGGGCATTGGTATGATATCGGTGACCATAAGTTTTATAACGAGGCAAAAGAGAAATTCGCCAGAAACTAAAAGGAGGAGTAATGAGCAGCTTGCGGAAACATTTTTTTACTTCGGAATCAGTAGGGGAAGGCCATCCGGATAAAGTCTGCGATCAGATTTCCGATGGGGTATTGGATCAGGTATTGATGAACGACAAGAATAAAGAGAGAAGCAGGGTAGCATGCGAGACTTATGTTACTATGGGGCTTTTAATAGTGGGTGGCGAGATCACAACCAACGCCTACATTGATATACAGAAATTAGCGCGTAATATTATCAAAGAAATAGGTTATACTCATCCTAAGTACGGCTTTGATTATGAGACCTGCGCGATCATCAATACTATAAACAGCCAGTCGCCGGATATTGCCCAGGGCGTGAATGCCGGAGGCGCCGGTGATCAGGGTATTATGTTCGGATATGCCTGCAACGAGACCGAGGAGCTTATGCCGCTTCCTATAACCCTGGCGCATAAACTGGTAAAACACATGGCTGATGTGCGCAGGAACAATACCTTAAAATATCTCGGGCCGGATTGCAAATCACAGGTGACTGTAGAATATCAGAACGGAGAACCTAAGCGCGTTGATTCAGTGGTGCTTGCTTGTCAGCATACTGAAGATATCCTGGATAAAACCGGCCAGCAGATCACTCCTAAGGCGCGCCAGGAGATGGTCGATGTTATCGCTAAGCCCATATTGAAAGGTTTGGTTGATAAGGATACAAAATATTATGTTAATCAGACCGGGAAGTTTGTTATTGGTGGCCCGCAGTCAGATACCGGGATGACCGGGAGAAAAATAATCGTAGATACCTATGGCGGGACTGTTCCGCACGGAGGCGGCGCTTTTTCAGGGAAAGATCCTACAAAAGTAGACCGTTCTGCAGCCTATATGTGCCGTTATGTTGCTAAAAATATCGTTGCCGCCGGTTTAGCCGAAAAATTCCTTGTCCAGTTATCTTATGTCATTGGCTATGCCGATCCTTTGTCTATTTTTGTAAATACCTTCGGCACCGGTAAAATTTCCGATGATAACTTTGTAAAGCTTATCCGCCAGAATTTTGACCTGACGCCCAGGGGGATAATTAAATCCCTGGATTTATTACAGCCGATATACAGAAAGACCGCCTGTTACGGGCACTTCGGCAGGCCGGAACCGGAATTCATCTGGGAAAATACGGATAAGGCAGCTATACTTAAAAAGCAAGCAGCGAAATTATAAAGGAGATAAAGAGATAAATGAGATACGACATTAAAGATATAAAGCTAGCTAAGAAGGGCGCATTAAGGATTGAATGGGCGCGTAATAATATGCCGGTATTGGCATTGATAGCAGCGCGCTTTAAGAAAGAGAGGCCTTTAAAAGGCCTTAAAGTCGCTGCTTGCCTGCACGTGACTACCGAGACCGGCGTTTTAATGGAAGTTTTAAAAGCCGGAGGCGCTGAAATATACCTTTGCGCATCCAATCCTTTATCCACGCAGGACGATGTGGCTGCCTCTTTAGCGGAGAACCTGAAGATCGCCTGTTTTTCCATTAAAGGCGAAGATACCAAGACTTATTATAAACATATTCAAGAGGTTTTGGCGGTTAAGCCGGATATGACGATGGACGATGGAGCGGATTTAGTCTCGACTATCCACCAGCGCCCGGTAACGATGCACGCCAATATCGTCGGCGGAACGGAAGAGACGACTACCGGGGTGATCAGGTTACGCGCGTTAGCCGATCAGGGAAAATTGCGTTATCCTATCATCGCGGTAAATGACGCCCAGACAAAACATCTGTTTGATAACCGTTACGGCACAGGCCAGTCGACTCTAGACGGGATTATCCGCGCTACGAATAAGTTAATAGCAGGATCGAATTTCGTCGTCTGCGGCTATGGCTGGTGCGGTAAAGGTGTGGCCATGCGCGCTAAGGGCATGGGCGCAAAAGTAATCGTAGTCGAAGTAGATCCCTTGCGCGGTTTGGAAGCCTGCATGGACGGATTCCAGGTTATGCCTATAAAGATGGCTGCGAAAATCGGCGATATTTTTGTTACTGTTACCGGAGATATAAACGTTATCAGGCAGGAGCATTTTAAGATCATGAAAGACGAAGCGATAGTATCCAACTCCGGGCATTTTAATGTGGAGCTGGATTTGCCGGGCCTGGAAAAGATATCCCGCGCGAAGAAAGCCATCCGCGATTTTACGGATGAATATATTTTAAAAGACGGCAGGAAGATCTATGTCTTAGGCGAAGGCCGCCTGATCAACCTGGCGGCTGCCGAGGGCCATCCGGCGCAGGTCATGGATATGTCTTTTGCCAATCAGGCTCTTGCCGCAGAATATATTGTCAACCACCATAAGAAATTAAAGAAGGATGTTTACAAAGTCCCCAAGGATATAGACGAGGGCATCGCGGATTTAAAATTAAAATCCATGGGGATTAAAATAGATACTTTGACCGCAGAACAAAAGAAATATCTTTCAAGCTGGGAAATAGGGACTTGATAAAATGCCTTTAAAACGCATTGGAGTAATGACCACCGGTGGAGACGCCCCCGGTATGAACGCCGCGATACGCGCTGTGGTGCGTTTTGCCATCTACAATAAATTAGAAGTTATGGGTGTAATACGCGGATGGTGGGGCCTGATCAATGAGGAATTGAAATTATTAGACCATCGTTCGGTTTCAGGCATAATCAATGCAGGCGGCACGGTTTTAAAGACCGGGCGCTGCCCGCAATTTGCTACAAAAGAAGGTCAGGACCGCGCGTTTAATACTATAAAGAAAAACGCTATAGACGGGCTTATTGTGATCGGAGGAAACGGAAGTTTTACTGCCGCGCATATTTTTGGCAATAAATATAATGTGCCTTGTATCGGCATCCCCGCTTCCATAGATAATGATGTAAACGGCATAGATATGACCATTGGCTGGGATACAGCGATAAACACAGCATTGGCCGCTATCGATAATATCCGCGATACCGCAACGAGCATGGAGAGGGTCTTTGTAGTTGAAGTTATGGGCCGGGATTCCGGTTCTATAGCATTATCTGTTGCTTTGGCCGGCGGCTGTGAAGACGTAATTATCCCGGAGAGAAAACTCGACCTGGAGGCCATTTGTAATGATATCGTGCAGGGCAATATGAAAGGTAAGATCAGCTGGATCATTGTGGTCGCTGAAGGCGCCGGCTCTGCCGCGGATATCGCAAAAAAAATAACTGAGATGACGAGTTTAGAAACCAGGACAGTAGTTTTAGGGCACATTCAAAGAGGCGGCCGCCCTACGGCTATCAGCAGGGATTTAGCCTTACGCCTGGGCCAGGAAGCAGTCAACCGCCTTATAAACGGCGAAAAGGATAAAGCTGTAGGGTTTTGTTGCGGTAAGGTAACTGCGGTTGATTTCGCGACTGCTATACAGAAAAAAGAAATAAAATTTGAAGAGTGGTGTCATTTAATCAAAGTTCTAAGTTAATCCCCGAACTTATCGGATAGTTCGGGATAAGCTTGCTGCTTAAGGAGGAAGGGTATCATGGGAAGAAGGCCAGTGGATGTTGAAAAAATAGTAATGGATTTAATTACAAACGATGATATGGCGATAAAGAAAAAACTAGCCAAAAAAATATTCGATATCGCCTATAAAAAAGGGATTTATCTTTCCAGTATCCACGAGCTTTATATGGCTCGCGGCAAGGGTGAATTCAGCGGTTTTACCGTTCCCGCAATAAACTTAAGAAGTATGACCTATGATTTAGCAGCTGCCATATTCAGGGTGGCTAAACGCAATAATTCCGGCGCTTTTATTTTTGAGATTGCTAAATCCGAGATGGGCTATACTGCACAGCCGCCTATCGAATATTCCAGCGTCATCCTGGCAGCAGCAATAAAAGAAGGTTTTTCCGGCCCGGTCTTTATCCAGGGCGACCATTTCCAGGTGAATGCCAAGAAGTTTAAGGAAAACCAGGAAAAAGAATTAGAAGGTTTACGGGCCTTGATTACCGAGGCTGTTGAAGCGGGTTTTTATAATATCGATATCGATTCTTCTACTTTGGTGGACTTAGGCCAGTCAGATTTGAAAAAAGAGCAGTATTTTAATTACGAAGTTTGCGCAAGGCTGACACAATTTATCCGTCAGATCCAGCCAAGGGGAGTCGAGGTTTCCGTGGGTGGCGAGATCGGAGAGGTAGGCAGCAAGAATTCCACCCCCGAAGAATTACACGCTTTTATGCAGGGGTATAAAGAGAGATTACGTAAAGGCCGCACCGGCATCAGTAAAATAAGTATCCAGACCGGGACTTCCCATGGCGGCGTGGTCTTGCCTGACGGGACAGTAGCGCAGGTAAAATTAGATTTCGATACCTTGAAGAGGCTCTCTGAGATCGCAAAAAAAGATTACGGTTTGGCCGGCGCAGTGCAGCATGGCGCATCAACCCTGCCTGCCGAGGCTTTCCATAAGTTCCCGGAAACAGATACTGCCGAGGTGCATCTGGCAACGGAGTTTCAAAATATGATCTATGAGTCGAAACATTTCCCCGTTGACCTGAGGGTAAAAATCTACGATTGGTTAAAGACTAACGCTGCTTCAGAGCGTAAAGAAGGAGAGACCGAAGAGCAATTTATTTATAAGACGCGTAAAAAAGCCCTGGGGCCATTTAAAAAGGAAATAATGGGCATGCCTCAATCAACCAGGGATGCGATTGCCAAGGAAATAGAGGACAAGTTTGAATTTCTTTTCAAGCAATTAAACGCAGTGAATAATAAAGAATTAGTGGAAAAATACATTACTTTAAAGCGGGTGATCATCCGTAAGCGGGAAGAGACAAAGCATGTGGTGCATGATGGCGAGGGAGCGGATTAATTTAAAAAGGAGACATGATGCGTTCAGATAAAATTAAAAAAGGGTTAGAACGTGTGCCGCATCGCGCGCTTTTGCATGCTACAGGCTTAGGCAGGAAAGATCTGGACCGGCCTTTTATCGGCGTTGCTACTTCTTTTACGGATTTAATCCCCGGCCATATCGGGATGCGCGATTTAGAGCGTTTTATTGAACGCGGGATCTGTTATGGCGGAGGTGTGCCGTTTTTCTTCGGCGTGCCGGGTATCTGCGATGGCATTGCCATGGGCCATTTAGGTATGTGTTATCCTTTAGGTTTAAGGGAGATTGTGGCTGATACCATTGAAACAGTCTGTAATGCCCATCAATTGGACGGGATCGTGTGTTTAACCAATTGCGATAAGATCACTCCCGGGATGCTGATGGGTATTGCGCGTTTGAATATTCCGGCGATCATTGTGACAGCCGGTCCGATGCTCTCCGGTCGTTTTAAACAGAGGAAGCTTGCTTTTGTGCACGATACTTATGAGGCTTTGGCGCGGGCCAAAAAAGGCGATATTTCCGCAGAAGAATTAACCTGCCTGGAAATGGAAGCCTGCCCGGGCGCAGGTTCCTGCCAGGGATTATATACTGCTAATACCATGGCTTGTTTGACTGAGGCTATGGGTATGTCTTTGCCGGGTTGCGGAACGGCATTAGCGGGTTCCGCGAAGAAGCGGCGCATTGCGCAGGCAAGCGGCGAACGCATCGTGGAATTAGTAAAGAAAAACATTAATCCCCTGGATATTATTAACAAAAAATCCTTGGAGAATGCGATTGTGGTGGATATGGCTTTAGGCGGTTCGAGTAATACAGTTTTACACTTAATGGCCATCAGCCATGAGGCAGGAATGGACCTTGACCTGAAGACTTTCGATAATATAAGTAAGATCACCCCGCATATCACTTGCATCGAGCCTGCGGGTACGCATTTTATGGAAGACTTGGAATACGCAGGAGGGATCCCGGCGGTGCTCAAGCGGCTGAAGAATAAATTAAATAATTCTATGACTTCCAGCGGGGAAAGAATATTTGATATCGCAGATAAAGCTTCTATTTATGACGAGGAAGTGATCAGGCCGTTGGCTAAGGCCTATCATAAACAAGGCGGCATTGCCGTGCTTTATGGCAATCTTGCGCCTAATGGCGCCGTAGTTAAACAGTCGGCAGTAAATTCCAAGATGATGAAATTCACCGGCCGCGCGAAAGTTTTTAACCGCGAAGAAGAGGCAATGCAGGCAATTTTAAACAAAAAAATAAAATCAGGAGATTGTATTGTCATCCGTTATGAAGGCCCTTCAGGCGGCCCGGGCATGCGCGAGATGTTAGCGCCCACCTCGGCCATTGTGGGTATGGGTTTGGCTGATTCAGTGGCTTTGATTACCGATGGAAGATTTTCCGGAGGCACAAAAGGGCCTTGCATCGGCCATATTTCTCCCGAGGCATCAGCCGGGGGTCCGATCGCAATCCTAAAAGACGGCGATATAATCAACATAGATATACCTGGCAGGAAATTAGAAGTAAAATTGACAAAACCTGAAATAGAAAAGAGGTTCAGGAATTGGAAACCAATCCCGCCAAAGATAAGGACAGGATATCTATCCAGATACTCAAGGTTAGTGACCTCGGCGGATAAGGGAGCAATTTTAAAATGACAGGGGCAGAAATTTTAATTGAATGCCTGAAGCGCGAAGGCGTTGAGGTAATATTCGGTTACCCCGGCGGGCAGGTCTTACCTATATTCGATAAGCTTTACGATGCGAACTTAAGGTTTATCCTCACCCGCCATGAACAGGGCGCAGCGCATGCTGCTGACGGATATGCCCGCGCAACCGGAAAGGTGGGTGTCTGTCTTGCTACATCCGGCCCGGGCGCGACTAATTTAACCACGGGAATAGCCAATGCCTATATGGATTCGGTGGCGATGGTCGCCATTACCGGACAGGTAAAGTCATTCTTAATCGGTAATGATGCGTTTCAGGAAGCGGATGTTACCGGTATAAGCCGGTCGATAACCAAGCATAATTATTTAGTCAAAGACGTAAAAGATTTAGCCAGGATTACAAGAGAGGCATTTCATATTGCCTCTACAGGCCGGCCAGGCCCGGTTCTGATAGATATTCCTTCGGATATACAGCTAGCAGAGACAGAATTTATCTGGCCGAAGGAAGTGGATATCCGCGGATATAAACCGACGCTCTTCGGGCACCCGGGGCAGATCAAAAAAGCCGCTAAACTTATTATGAATGCCAAGAGGCCGATTATTTATGCCGGCGGAGGGGTCATTACCTCCGGCGCTTGTAATGAGCTAAAAAATTTAGTAGAAAAACTGCAGGCGCCGATTACCTGGACGCTGATGGGCATAGGCGATTTTCCGGCTACGCATAAACTTTCTTTAGGCATGCTTGGTATGCATGGCACAGCTTTTGCGAATCACGCCATAATGGGGTCGGACTTGATTATCGCCGTGGGTGCGCGTTTCGATGACCGCGTTACAGGGAGGCTCGATGTTTTTGCTCCGGATGCCAAAGTTATTCATATCGATATCGATCCTTCTTCTATCAGCAAGAATGTCAGAGTGGATGTGCCGATAGTAGGCGATGCGAAAAATATCCTCGGGCAATTAGTGGAGGAAATAAAAAAGAGCCCCGATATTTCGGAATGGTTAAATGCCGTGGAGGCATGGAAGAAAAAGCATCCATTAAAATACAAAGATGAAGGCAAGATCAAACCCCAATATGTAATCGAACAAATTGACGAGGCCACAAAAGGAAGCGCCATCATTACTACTGAAGTGGGCCAGAATCAAATGTGGGCAGCGCAATGGTATAAATACACCTTACCGCGGACATTCATCTCTTCGGGAGGTTTAGGCACCATGGGTTTTGGTTTTCCGGCGGCAATGGGGGCAAAAGTAGGATGCCCGGATAAAACTGTGATCGATATTGCCGGAGACGGCTCGATTCAGATGAATATCCAGGAATTAGGCACCTGTATTGCCAATAAAATAAACGTTAAGGTAGCGATTTTAAACAACGGGTATCTGGGCATGGTCAGGCAATGGCAGGAATTATTTTATAAGAGGCGCTATTCGCAGGTCGCTATTACTTCTCCGGATTTTGTGAAACTGGCGGAGAGTTACGGCGCGCTGGGCATCAAGGTAACCAAAAAAGAAGAGGTGCGCCCGGCAATAGAGAAGGCGTTAAAAATAGATAATACCGTGTTTATCGATTTCCATGTCGAGCCGGAAGAAAATGTTTTTCCGATGGTCCCGGCGGGAGAGGCGATTAACCGTATTATCGGAGGGCTAGCCTGATGCGCCATACTATTTCGGTCTTGGTCGAGAATAAATTTGGAGTCCTTGCGCGCATCTCGGGATTATTCAGCGCGCGCGGTTATAATATCGCATCTCTGGCGGTATCCGAGACCCTGGATCCGACTATCTCCTGTATGACCATAGTCGTCGAGGTGCAGGATGAAAAAATACTGGAACAGATAAAGAAACAGCTTAATAAGCTCATCGACGTAATCACGACTATCGATTTTACCAAGAAAGAGCATGTCGAGAGGGAATTGATCCTGGTGAAAGTAAATTATTCCGTCAAAGACAAGGCGAAGCTGGAAAATATATTCGATAAATACGTCGGAAAAATAATCCAGGCCAAAGGTAATACGGCTATTATTGAAGCAGTGGGGGACCAGCAGCAGATCAAACAGTTATTGGAAAAACTAAACGAATTCGGCATAAAAGAATTGATCAGGACCGGCAGGATTGCAATGGCTTACTAAACGAAAGGAAGGGTGTGGAATGGCAAAGATTTATTACGATAAGGATGCGGATTTAGGCTTATTAAAGGATAAGACAATCGCGATCATCGGCTATGGTATTCAGGGCCGCGGACAGGCATTATGTTTGCGTGATTCGGGATGCCGCGTAGTGGTTTCGGAGATGGAAGGTACACCTAATTTTGAGCAGGCAAAAGCAGATGGATTTATACCTGTTTCTGCGGCTGAAGCAGCTAAGGCAGGCGATATTATCCAGATCTTGACCCAGGATCACGTCCAGGCCAAGGTTTATAATGAGAGTATTAAGCCGAATTTAAAAAAAGGCAAAGCCCTTTGTTTTTCGCATGGTTTTAATATCCGCTTTAAGCAGATAAAACCATCCAAGAATATCGACGTGTTTATGATCGCGCCCAAAGGACCGGGTGCTTTAGTCAGGCGTATGTATGAAGAGGGCAAAGGCGTGCCGAGCTTAGTGGCAGTATTTCAGGATGCCAGCGGCCAGGCAAAACAATTAGCCTTAGCCTATGCAAAGGCTATCGGCGCAACGCGCGCAGGAGTTATTGAAACTACCTTTGATGAAGAAACTGAAACCGATCTTTTCGGGGAGCAGGCAGTCCTCTGCGGCGGCGTTTCGGAATTGATAAAAGCAGGCTTCGATACATTGCTCGAAGCTGGCTATCAGCCGGAGATCGCTTATTTTGAAGTTTTACACGAATTAAAACTGATCACCGATCTTATTCAGGAAACGGGTATCTCAGGGATGCGCCGTCGCGTTT
>JALOCE010000063.1 GCA_023227925.1 Candidatus Omnitrophota bacterium | reverse complement strand
GATATAAGAATAGACCTGCCGCTTTTTCAGATTTATAAGGATGAGATCTGGGCCCTGGTGACCGGCATCGATGATGTGGGGGTCTGGATAGAGAACCCGGCGTATGAGCTTGGTATCTGGTGGGATGATAAAGGCGATCTAATACCTTTGAATAAGCAGGTAAAAGAAAAAGTCAAGACCAATATACTTATTCCCTGGCACTATATAAAAGCCCTGATGAGTGTTGACGATAAGCGTTTCCAAAAAGAAAAAAGCGAAAGGCTGCCCGGCTTTCAGGCATACAGGTAGAAAACACATACACAAGGAGTTCCAATATGAGCGATAGCCAGAAATCAAAAGAGCAGCTTATTGCAGAACTTGCAGAGCTGCGGGTAAGCGAGGCAAGATACAGGGAGATCGTGCAATCCTGCAACAGTATCATTTTGCGTATGGATAAAGATGGGTGCATTATATTTATCAATGAATACGGGGAGAGGTTTTTCGGCTACTATAAACATGAGATTCTCGGCAGGAATGTAGTGGGCACGATTGTGCCGAAAACGGATAAGGCCGGACGTGATTTGACAACGATGATCGAAGGCATAGTGGCCAGCCCCGAAGAATACTCTGTTAATGAGAATCAAAATATGCGCAGTAACGGCGAATTGGTATGGATAATCTGGACTAACAGGGCCATTATCAACGATGAGGGAAAGATCGCCGAAATTATCTGCATAGGTAACGATATCACTAAGCTTAAAACAGGCACGCAAAAGGCCTAAGGCGCAATTGATGAAGAAATATTTTAAGATCGTAAGTTTTGGCTTTCTGCTATTGTTATGCTGCGGTATGATCCCCAGGGCCGATGATAAATTTATGACGGCGCAGAAAATATCAGGAAGGTACTTCAATGTTTTTTATGAATCCGGCGTTGATGTAAGAGGGCTCTTTAAGGGGCTTGATGTCAATCCTTCGGATATGCTGCTTACGGGAAAAATAAAAGAAACAGGGCTCTTGCCCGGAGAAGAGCTCGCCGAAATGCTGGATGTCCTTTTCGTCAGGGTATGCGAAATATTGGATATGCGCCTTTACAGTTTTAAGGGCACTATCAAGGTCTGTTACAATAGCGAAGAACTCAACATGATCTACGACGATTTATTCGGCAGTGACGGTAAGACCAGGAAATCCTTTTATAACTATGATTTTAATATCATCTATGTTTCGGCGGAAAATTTTTCCCGTGACATAGTTACCCATGAGATAGCCCACGCGGTGATCAGCCATTATTTTGTCATATCGCCTTCGGCAAAAGTACAGGAGCTTCTGGCAGGTTATGCGGAATATCAGTTGCGGAGCATCCCGGAGGAAAAATAGCCAGGATGGAAGAAAAGATCATCTTAGAAAAATTTAAACAGTGGGCCGGAAATCTTAGCCCGGAGGAGGCGAGGATAGCGGTATTTGAGCATGTGCGGGATATCCCCTATGCCATAATCCCCGAACTCAGGGATCCTCATCGCGGGCCGGCGGGTATCCTGGAATATAACAAAGGTTCCTGTCAGCCGAAACATTATCTTATGGGTTTACTTTTTACTAAGCTCGCTATTCCTATTAAATATGTCACATATCCGTTTAAATGGGGTAGTGAGGGTAGGCCAGTTAAATATCCTGATGATCTAAGAAGCATGTTCAAGGGCCTGCCTGCCGCGTATCATTTGGCTCTTAAGGCTTATATTGACGGCAGGTGGGTTTTAGTTGATGCCACCTATGACCCTGCTTTAAAAAAAGCTGATTTTCCGGTGAATGAAAAATGGGATGGCAAAAGCGATACCCTGAATGCGGTTACGCCTCAGGAAGAAATCATCCATAACAGCGTAGAAGAGAGGGTAAGCCTTGAGACGCAACGTAAGAGTTTGCAGAGTGATAAAGAGAAAGCCGCATACGCGGAGTTTGTTGACAGGCTTAATAAATGGCTGGTAGAATTAAGACAGTAATTCTGTTTGACAAATCGGGAAAATATGCTATAATTGACAGCGTAGTAAATGAAGATTAGAAGTCTTGGGCCGGTAGGTTCGCGACAAGCTAACTTTTCGGCTTTTTTGTTTATGCTGTTGTTTATCCCGTTAGGAATAATGGGAACACGCTACAAAAAGATTTCTAACGGGATTTACTATAATTTTATAGGAGAGGAGGAAGTAAAGATAATGGCAAGAGGTAAAGTAAAGTGGTTTTCCAACCAAAAAGGTTATGGTTTTATCACACCTGAATCCGGAAGCGATGTATTTGTGCATCACAGCGCAATCCAGGGTGAGGGGTATAAGACCTTGAACGAAGGCCAAGAAGTGGAATTTGAAATTGAAAAAGGCCCTAAGGGAGAACAAGCTACGAAAGTAGTCAAGTTATAACCTAAGAAAAAACAAATCAGCCCGGCACCCTCAAAGTGCCGGGTTGGTTTTTTACGTAATCATATATTCATGAGATGAGATTAATAATTTCAATGCTATTTTGGTTATCCACCGGGATTTTGACGCTCGGTGTTTTTTTTGTTGTTTTTGTCCTGACAATATTGCTTTTCCCTTTTGACAAGAAAAGAAAGCTTGCGCACGCGCAGGGATTTTGGTGGGCGGATATCCTTGTCAGCTTAAATCCTTTTTGGAGCGTTAAGTTGAGCGGCCTGGAAAATATCGATCCGCGTAAGACTTATGTGATTATAGCCAACCATCAAAGCCTTGCCGATATAGTGATGCTTTATAAGACTCACGCGCAGTTCAAATGGGTGGCCAAGGAAGACCTTTTCAGGATTCCTGTTTTTGGCTGGTGTATGTCGCGCATGAAATATATAAAGCTTATGCGCGGTGAATACGCAAGCATAAAAGATGTCTACCAGCAGGCAAGCGATTGGCTGAATAAGGGTATATCTGTCCTCTTTTTCCCGGAAGGGACCCGAAGCGCTACAAATCAGATGAATCCTTTTAAGAACGGGGCATTCAAGCTTGCTATAAAAGAACAAAAACCAATATTACCTATATATATCGGAGGGACTAAAGATATCATTCCGCGGGGGAGTTGGGTTTTCAGAACCAAGGCTTCCTGTAAGTTGGTTGTGCTTCCGGCAATCGATACAGCAGGTTTTCATCCGGAGGATTTCATTAAGCTTAAAGATATAGTGCGCGAAAAATTGATGGCCGCGCAATAAGCCGGCCAGTACTTGACACAAATATTTTTTTTGGTATAATAATATAATTCACTCTCTTATAGAGTGAATTTTTTGGTTTTCCGGCCATTTCCTTATTTCGAAAAAAATCACTATGAGTTATGAATATATAGTTTTTAGCATAGTCTTAATACCTATAGTAGGTGCGTTTATTTTACCCATTATAGGAAGGATTTCGCATAGATTAAGAAACCTGCTGGCTTTGGGTTTTGTCGCCGCGTCATTTATGCTCTCCCTGTATCTGATACCCCCCGCTTTAGCAGGCAAGGTAATAACGCTTGCCAGGCAATTCCCCCTGGGCCTTAATTTTGTCCTTACCGCCGATAGTTTGGCAGTCTTTATGGCCTGTGTCTCCAGCCTGCTCAGCGCCATTATTATTCTTTATTCCTTCGGCTACATAAGCCATTACGAAAATCAAAACGAATATTATTTTATGGTGGTATTATTCCTGGGCGCTATGATGGGCCTGGTTTTTTCGGGAAATCTGATACTGTTGTATGTATTCTGGGAGATCACTGCAATTACCAGCTGGCGCTTGATCGGCTTCTTCCGTGAAAAATCTTATGTTTTAAAAGCAGACAAAGCCTTTTTAGTCACGGTCTTTGGCGCTTTGGCCATGCTCATTGGTTTTATCAGTATTTATCAGCAGGCCGGTTCGTTCGACCTCGCGGTTATAAAAGAGAGCCTAAAAACTAATCCGGTCGCAAATTTTGCGGTAGTTTTGATTCTTTTCGGAATATTTTCTAAGTCTGCAACACTGCCTTTTCATACCTGGCTTCCTGACGCAGGTGTGGCGCCTTCTCCGGTTACCGCTCTTCTGCACGCCGCGATCCTGGTCAAGATCGGCTTATATGTTTTTGCCCGGCTCTTTTTGGCGTCATTTACATTCGCTGAATTCTGGCATGTGGTTGTGCCGTTAGTCGCCGTCATTAGCGCCATAGTTTCTGCCGGTGCCGCACTTATAGAGACAGATCTTAAGCGGATCATTGCTTATTCTACGGTAAGCCAGATAGGTTTTATCTTTTTTGGATTGGCGATAGGGAATGGCCTTGCGATTGTCGGGGGGCTCTTGTATATACTCATGCATGGTATTGCCAAGGCGGGGCTCTTTCTCTGCGCAGGCATAATCGAACAGAATACCAAAACCAAAGACATTACCAAACTCGGCGGGCTGATTACTACTATGCCGATAACCGCGGTCTCATTTTTATTCTGCGCTTTTTCTGTAATGGGTATCCCGCCTTTCGGCGGTTTTTTTAGTAAATATATGGTTTTCGCAGGCGCAGTCAACAGCGGGCATCTGGTTATCACGGCTTTATTTTTAGTAGCGGCATTTATGACGATACTCTATCTGTTCAGGTTATTTAATTTGATTTTTCTAGGTGCCGCGCGTATCCCTGCGAAGGAGGCCAGCCCTATAATGGTCTTATCTGTGGCGATACTGGGAGCGCTCTCATTAGTAGGTGGGATCCTTATCTGGTATCCTTCTAAATTTGTGCAAGTGGTGGTAACGCAGATGGGCAGGATGTAAATATGCAGGATAAAATCATACTTTTACCTATAATCATACCTTTATTCTTCGGGCTCATGGTTTTTACAGTCCCGAAGGGATTCCGGGCAGCGAAGGAAACACTTGCATTCTTAGCCACGTTTTTGAATCTTTTGATCGCGATAGCATTATTTAAAAGTAATATAAGTTTTTCTTTGCCTTGGGCAGGGTTAGGCCTGGAATTTTCTTTAAGGCTCTACAATTTTAGCGCTTTTATCATTCTTAGTATCGCAACTTTCGGATTTTTGATCGCTCTCTATTCTATTGTTTTTATGCGCGATAAACCTTCCCTGAAACAGTTTTACGCTTATTTCCTCATCACTCTTTCCTTGGCCAGCGGCGTAGTCTTAGCAGATAATCTGGTCATTATGCTCTTCTTTTGGGAAGGGCTGCTCTTGACCCTCTTCGGGATGATATATATAGGCAAGAAAGAAGCATTCAAGACTGCCACCAAGGCTTTTATTATCGTAGGCATTGCAGATTTATGCCTTATGGTCGGCATTGCACTTACCGGGCACTTGTCAGGGACACTGGCAATATCTCAAATCAATCTTCCCCTGGATGCACTGGGCAGTATTGCATTTATCCTTTTGATGATCGGAGCAATATCCAAGGCCGGCTCAATGCCTTTTCATAGCTGGATCCCTGATGCAGCTATCGATGCGCCGCTTCCTTTTATGGCTTTAATCCCGGCTGCATTTGAAAAACTTTTAGGGATTTATTTTCTTACCAGGATCTCCATGGATATGTTCAGGCTTACTGCCGGTTCATGGGTAAGCGTTTTACTTATGAGTATCGGAGCGATCACCATAATACTGGCGGTAATGATGGCTCTTATCCAGAAAGATTATAAGAAATTACTTTCTTACCATGCTATCAGCCAGGTAGGTTATATGATCTTAGGTATCGGTACCGCGCTGCCGGTCGGCATTATCGGCGGGTTATTCCATATGATCAATAATGCGCTTTATAAAAGCTGCCTCTTTCTTACCGGCGGTTCTGTAGAGAAAAGCACCGGCACGGCTAACCTGGAACAATTGGGTGGCATTGGCGTAAAGATGCCTGTGACCTTTGCCTGTTTTATCATTACCGCGGTTTCGATATCCGGCGTGCCGCCATTCAATGGTTTCTTCTCTAAAGAACTGGTATATGATGCAGCCCTGGAGCGGGGATTGATTTTTTATCTGGCTGCAGTAGTAGGTTCGTTTTTTACCGCCGCATCTTTTTTAAAGCTTGGGCATGCGGCCTTCCTGGGAAAATTAAGCGAGAAGAATAAATCTGTCAAAGAAGTTTCTTTTGCGATGCTCTTGCCGATGATAATCATCGCTTTGCTCTGTGTTATTTTCGGGGTATTTAATTCCTTGCCCATAGGCCTTATCCAGCCTATCCTGGGAAAGGAGAGGCTGGCGGGCCATAATTATTCCGGTTTCCCGTCTAATGCATGGCTAGTCATTATCACGATAATTGTTTTGCTTGGGGCTTTATTAAATCATATCTGGGGAGTAAAAAATAAGGGGAGCGGGCTTAAGGCAGTAGACCATATCCATTATGCGCCGGTATTATCCGTAATTTACGATAGGGCAGAAAAAAGATTTTTTGATCCCTATGAAATAGGAGTAAAGATTGCGCACGGATTCTCCCGGATCGGTTTCCTGTTTGATAGAGGGATAGATTGGATATACGATAATTTAACGGTCAAATTAACTTTTGCATTTACCGATCAGATAAAGAAACTGCATAACGGGAACTATTCTACTTATTTGATATGGTCTTTGGCGGGGTTGGTTTTAATTATTATTTTTCTGATTTAATTATGGGGGAGTGGCTGTGTATTCTTCGTTAATATTACTGCCGTTTTTCGGAGTGATAGTTTTAAATCTGCCGTTTCGGGCATTGATGAAAAAGTGCGCTTTTTGGCTTTGCCTATCGATAGTACTTTTTCAGATCTGTTTAATCCTTTTTCCTCAGATCTGCTGTTTTAGCGATAAGCTGGATGCCCTGGGTTCTTTTTTTAAATTTGATTTCGCAGTGGATTCCTTAAGCCGGGTGATGTTGTTTTGCATAGGTATAGTTTTATTTACCGCGCTGTTCGTGCAAAGAAACAACTGTGAAGACGAGGATAAAATTTTTAATTTCGCCAATGTTTCGCTTCTTATTTTATGCGGGATGAACGGCGTGGTAATGGTAAAAGATATCTTTTCCTTATATGTATTTTTAGAGATTACCGCGGTCAGTTCGTTTATTTTGATCGCTTTCAATAAAGAAAGCGTTGCCTTCGAGGGCGCGTTTAAGTATATCATACTTTCTGCGGTAGCCACGGTGCTTATGCTTGCGGCGATCGCTTTATTCCTGGTCATCTCCGGAGACACCGGTTTTAGCGCTATAAGTTCCGCCTTAAAGGTTTCTCAGGGCCGTTTCTTTATCGGCTTTGCCGTGGGCATCTTTCTCTGTGCCTGTTTTATCAAATCAGGACTGGTGCCGTTTCACGGCTGGGTCCCTGATGCTTATTCCAGCGCGCCGGCATCGGTATCCGTGCTTTTGGCAGGGGTAGTGACTAAGACAGTAGGCATATATACTTTAATAAGAATCGTAAATTCAATATTCGGTTTCGGCGATCCAATCAAACATCTTCTTCTTGCAGTGGGCGCCATTTCAATTGTGGTGGGAGCATTGGCAGCCCTCGGCCAAAAGGATATTAAGAGGATGCTTGCTTATTCAAGCATAAGCCAGGTAGGTTACATTGTCATAGGTTTAGGGACCGGTACGGCATTAGGCTTAACCGGAGCTATCTTTCATTTGTTTAACCACTCGATTTTTAAATCGCTTTTATTTGTGAATTCTGCGGCTGTGGAGTCGGAAACCGGCACCAGGGATATGGATAAACTTTCCGGCCTGGCAAAAAAGATGCCGCTTACCGGCATTACTTCGATTTTAGGGAGTTTATCCTGCGCAGGGATACCGCCTTTAGCGGGTTTTTGGAGCAAATTGATTATCATTATTGCACTGTGGGTTTCCGGATTCCGTGGTTATGCAATAATAGCGGTTTTGGCCAGTGTTTTAACCCTGGCTTATTTTCTCTCTTGGCAGAGAAGCGTCTTTTTCGGGATATTAAAAGAAGATTTGGCGAACGTAAAGGAGGCAGGTTTTGGCTTGGTATTTCCTGCTCTGATACTTGCGGTGATAATAGTGGGTGTAGGAATATTTTTCCCTCTCTTTATCAATTCTTTTGCATTGCCTATAGAGAATATTTTAGGAGGATAGAGTGTATCTTGATATAATTATTCTTGTGGTATTGCTCTTGGCTTCCTTGTGGACGGTAATGACCAGGAGTATTCTGCGTTCCGCGATAGGCCTGGCGCTTACCAGTGTCATATTGAGCATAGTAATGTTCAGGCTGAATTCGCCTTTGGCCGCGGTTTTTGAGCTATCGGTTTGTGCAGGTTTGATTTCGGTATTATTTGTCAGTACCATAAGTATTACCCAGCCATACACAACAGAAGAGATTTTAAAGCGGATGAAAGATATGTTTGCCAGATTCCGGTTCCTTCCGTTGATCATAATAGTATCGGCTATCGGATTAGCTTTTGTAAGCATAAAGCCGGTGATAAATTTACCTCCTCCGGAAGCAATAAAGGACGCCAGGGTGATGTTATGGAACGTCAGGGGGTTTGATGTAATGGGCCAGATTTTGATATTATTGACCGGAGTCTTTGGCATCGTGATATTGTTCAAGGAAGGGTTAAAAAAATGAGCAGCGAAGTCATAAATTTATTCTTTTACTATGGTTTTTTTGTAGTTATGCTTTTTATAATCGGTATTTACTGTGTCCTGGCTACTTTTAATTTAATCAGGGCATTGATTGGTTTAGAGATTTTAATCAAGGCAGTCACGCTTCTCTTGATAGCCGTAGGTTATGTAACCGCCCATGAAGCCTTGGCCCAGAGTTTAGTGATTACTCTAATAGTGATCGAGGCTGTGGTGATTACCATATCAGTAGGAGTGGTTGTCGGGATACATAGTTATAATAAATCGCTTGATGTAAGAAAAATAAGGAATTTAAAAGGATAGAGAAAGATGGAGAATTGGTTATTGACGCCGCCGGTCGCTTTTATAATAGTCTTATTTGCTGTGTGGTTGTTTTCGCATTTACTTTCTAGGCTGGCGTTTAAAGCAGGAAAGCATTCCAGCGGTGAGGGCGAAGCCTATGCCTGCGGAGAGTGCAACTATGATAACATGGCCCAGCCTGATTATAGCAATGTTTTTCCTTTTGCTTTTTTCTTTACCCTTGCGCATGTAGCCACCTTGATTATAACTACTATTCCGGTGGCGACCCTGCAGTCATTTGTCCTGGTAGCCATGTATATATTTGGCGCGGTTTTAGGCCTGTATATTTTGTTCAGAAAATAAGGATTCTTATGGGAACGATAAAAAAGATAGTTACCTGGGCGAGGATCAAATCTCCCTGGATATTACATTTCAACACAGGAGCCTGTAATGCCTGTGATATCGAGATCATCGCCAGCCTTACTCCGCGCTACGACCTGGAGCGTTTTGGGATCCAGTTAAAAGGTACACCAAGGCACGCGGATGTACTTGTTTGTTCAGGGCCGGTGACAAGGCAAATAGAGGATAGGTTGATCAGGATCTACGAACAGATGGCTGAGCCGAAGTTCGTCGTGGCGGTCGGCACTTGCTCTTGCACCGGTGGAGTCTTCAATGGCTGCTACAATGTCAAAGGCGGGATAAACGCGGTAATACCTGTATCCGCATTCATCCCTGGTTGCCCCGCCAGCCCCAAGGCAATAATCGACGGGGTGGTTAAATTACTGCAGAGCCTGGAAGAAGAGCCCAAAAAAACGGGAGGTAAAAATGCCCGCTGAAGAAGATATCAAGCAAGAATTATTAAGTAAATTCAGTTATCTGCAGGATCATATCAGTATAACGCGCCCAAGGCGTATATTTTTAGAGGTAAATTATAGTAATTTTCCCGAAGTCTTTGATTATGCCGTCAAACTTTTAAAGTTCCCTCATCTTTGCACTATTACCGGGCTTGATGAGCAGGAAAATTTAAGTTTCATCTATCATCTGGGCCATAATTCAGGGGTCTTGTTAAATTTGAAAACCAGTGTTCCTAAAGAGAATCCCGTATTAAAAACCGTAATCTCGTATTTTCCCGGTGCGGAGACTTATGAAAGAGAATTGGTGGATTTGTTGGGTGTTAAAGTCGAAGGCCTGCCTGCGGGCAATCGTTATCCTCTTACCGACGACTGGCCGGCTGGCGAATTTCCTTTGCGTAAAGATTGGAAACCCTCCGGGGAGAAAGAAGGAGAGGTAGATAAAAATGCATGATTCCCATAAATTTAAAATACCGATCGGGCCGCAGCATCCTGCATTGAAGGAGCCTGAAAGTTTCAGCGTTGCTTTAAAAGGCGAGAGGATCATGGGGTTTGATATCCGCCTGGGTTATAATCACCGGGGGATAGAGAAGGCCTGCGAAGAAAGGACATATACCCAGGATGTTTATTTGATAGAGCGTATCTGCGGAATATGTTCTCATTCGCATTCGACATGTTTTGTCCAGGCAGTTGAAGAGATCGCCGCAGTGCAAGTCCCGAAACGCGCCCTCTATATCCGGACTTTGATCGCAGAATTGGAGCGTATTCACAGCCATCTTCTCTGGCTAGGCGTAGCCGGCCATGAGATAGGCTTTGATACTCTGCTCATGTATACCTGGCGCGACCGGGAAGTGGTAATGGATATCCTGGCAACGCTTACAGGTAATAGGGTCAATTACGGTATGAATACAATCGGCGGAGTAAGGCGCGATATTTCCAAAGAACAGATGCAGGAGGTATTGAAGGGAATAGATATCCTCGAAGAAAGGACCAAGTATTACATTGAGGTTGCCACAGAAGAAACAACGATTATTAAAAGGCTATCGGGAGTAGGGGTATTGTATTACGATGAGGCCGTAAAATTAGACGCAGTCGGCCCTACTGCGCGCGCCTCTGGCGTGGACCGTGATGTAAGGCGCGACGATCCTTACGCGGCATACGCTGAAATGAATTTTAAAGTTATTACCGATGATCATAGCGATGTCTATGGCCGTACA
>JALOCE010000062.1 GCA_023227925.1 Candidatus Omnitrophota bacterium | reverse complement strand
TCAATGGTCGCCGAACGGACCTTGTTCGGGCGCCCTTCAGGAGCGGCGGCGCGGCTAGCGAGATCCATCGTTAGCCACCCGGCCGGTAGCATGATATGATCATGATGTCCTTGCCGTGATGGTACGCGCGCGACCTGATACTCGTCGCGCCCCTACCAAATGATCGTAAGGCTCATGATCGGACCCATGTGATCTGATCTCTTCCCGCTCGGACTCCCGCGAGCGTGACGTCACAAGCGCGATGGTGCGCCGAGACGTAAAAAGGTGCGCCCCCCTCGGGTGCATCGGAAACGGTGCGCGAATGACAGCAACATTCGCCCCACCCCACACCATCCGAGATCGCGATCGCGCGGGATGCTCTCGGGGGTTGTTGTTACATGGCATATGGTCGCCGGCGTGCTTTACTCAGCCGCGCGATCGAGCGCCATAACGACCCCAGAGAGTGTTCTTAGCGAACGCGCCTCCCTCCCTGCTCAAAACTCCGGAACCCGCTCAGCACCGAGCAGGTCTCGTTGTCGGCCACATGACGATTCTCGGCGCCCTCTACCGGCACCACAGATCGTTATCCGACATTCCGGGTCTAGGGAGAGACTTCTCTTCCCATTTGCATGGGGAGGGATGCCGAATCTCAGAATGCGAATGCATTTTTTTGTGGGCGCTCCGCCATCGCGCGCATCGGCGAAAAAATAGCGCCCGCGCGCAATTAATCGTCGGTCAATTCACCCTCGCGTAACTCGCGTATGACCGCGCCGCCGGGGTCCCGCATCGGGCCATCGTACCATCTTCTCTTGCGAAAACGGCGCGCAAAGAACACTACCCCGCCGATCGCCGCCGCAATCGCGACCGCCGCAATAAAAACCAGCAAAATAATCACGGCAACGTGCATCCGCGCGCGATATATAACGTCCGCGATAAGATGTCCGCGCCATCAGTGCGGTCGACGCACCAATATCATATTGTATTCAGCGCGCAGCGCACCGCGCGATTCATATGCATGCTCATATTGGATACGCTGCACGACACAGCACCGCAATCGGCCATCACCGAACAGGGTGTCCGCGCGCTCGTGTCGCTTTATTTGGGCTGGGTCATCGCCATTAATTTTCCATTCCCGAGCACCCGCGATAAAGGTCTCATTATCGCGCTCCGCGATGCCGTCTTGAACAGATTCGGCGGCATGGTGGGGCATGAGCCCAACGCCGTAGCCGGGCGAATACTGGACAATATCAAATTGCAAGCCGCGCGACAACAGCTCGACATGCTCACCCACGCTATTATCGATAATGCATGCGGCGATAGTCGCGACGCGCCGACATTCTGCGAGCGCGCGCGGCAAGTCAAGATAGCGACGTACTCAACGCTATATGATCGCGGCGCGTACCGCGCATCGTGTCGCCCTCAGCTCGTCGCCGCGTTCGATGGCCCCGAGCCCGACCAACAAACGCGAGCGTACCGAACGCCCGCCGCGAGGGCCGGGGTATTGCGCGATGTCGATGATAACGACGTCACGTTCCGCACCTTCTCGGTCGCGGCGTGCGACGGGATGCAAGCGCGCGAGCCCGAGGATATTATTATATTCGGCACCGTCGCGGACGATAGAGGCGCGGAACATCTCATCATTCTCGCGTGTCGTGGCGCGCGACCAGCCCGCCATCCGCATCATGCGCGACCATTCATCAGGTTCGTCCATCGCGCAGGCGATGGATATAATATCGTGCGCGGTTACTCGCAATCGCAATCCGTAGCGCGCGATATCGCGCGGCGGTGGATGAGATATTATGATGCGAAGCGCCCCAGTATCATGGACATCGCGCACGACCAGGCGGCGCAGCGCGCGCAGGTGGAGCTATCCGCGAAGAACTGGGGCGATCTCGGGATGGTTGCGGATGCGAAGCGCATACGCGGGACGTTCATCGCAACGAACGATAATATGATGAAAATATTCTGCGCGGAGATCGGCGCGCCCTTCGTGACCCCTGATCTGCACGGCTTCGCGTACGTCGTCCCGCCCTCTGGCGTGACGACAAGCGATGGGTTTACACTGCCGATATTCACCACGTAGACCGCGCGCCGAGCGAAAAAAAAGAACGTTTTCTCTCCATGGCGCGCTCATCCGCGCTCTCCACTTCTCTCGATCAAACAGCCACCGCTCAGCATCACTCGCGCCACCGCGCCGAGTATTCTCATCACTCGCGCCGCCGCGCGGAGTATTCTCATCACTCGCGCCGCCGCGCGGAGTATTCTCATCACACCGCCGCCGCGTCGCGCCTCTTCATCGCGCCGTCAGTATCGCGCCCATACTCCTCGGATGCAAACTCGATGATATGGACGATCTGATTGGACCAGCAAAAGCCAAACCCGATGTCGATCGGCGGCACCAACGCCACGCGCGCCAGTATTTCATCGCGAACAGCAGTCGCCAGCTCCGTCCATTCGGACGTGCCGGTCAAATAGACGCTGTCCACGACCGCAAATACCATCGCCGTCGCCAGCTGTGCGTCGCTCTCGACACTCTCGAACAGGTCGCGCGCGGACTCCATCTCATCCCTCTCAGCGTCAGGACCACCGCGCGCGCCCGCGATCCCGCTCAGATACTGAAGGCGCGAGTACATCTGCGCCGCGCGACCATAGAGCTCGTCGCGCGTGTTGACCTCCGCCACGCCGCGACTATCATCCGCCACCGGTCCCATACCGCGCGGGACGAATGAAGGCGCGTCCGCGCGCATCGTGGTGCTCCTCCTCCCCCTAGTTCCCTCTTGCTTGGAAAATGATTGCTTGGATGCCATTGTTGCTTGCGCCGCCCAAATTCATTTTGCGCCCCAAAATGAATCAGCGTGTCGCAAAAAAAGCGCCTCCGGCCACCGGATGGAATATATTCAGCCAGTACTCAGCGAGATAATGCGCGAGCCCGCGCTACCGCTACCGCTTCTACCACTACCGCTCCCCGGGTCAGATGCGAGCGTTGCGTGGGCGCTCCGCCAACACGCGCTTCGCATCACGAGCGCCCATATCGCGACTATCGAGGGCACCGCGACGCGCGATTTTAATGTTGGCGCGTGCGTCTCCGCGCTATTCGCGTTCATGAGTTTCGAGAGAACCATCCGATTTCTGCGCGCGCATGACGCGATTTGCTCGGCTGCGATCGACGCGGCGCACAATCTCGAGCATCACCCATTCGCGGGCCATTTCCTGCGCTGGATTTATAGCGGCGCCGATAATAATTAACCGGCGCGATCTTTTTTCCCATCGTCGCGCCCCGCATCACAGCGAATCGACGACCAGCGAAATCGGGTAATGATCCGAGAGAGCAATCGCGTGGACATCACTCTGCGCGCTTCGCAAATCGCGCGCGTCGCTAGCGCCCCCATCGACGCGTTCAACCGCGCACGATTCCGCCGGCGGTGTTCCCTCCATTGCACACGCAAGCGGCGTTGTCGCTCGCGCGAACGCGCCCACGCTCCCATCTTCGGTCAGCGCGAGCTTAATCAGGTATGGAATCGCGCGCAAATCATATCCGCGCGTCCAGAAATAATCCAATCGCGCGAGCCCGCCGCCGAAATGTCGCGCGATTTCATTGCGCGCGGCGTCGACAGTATATCCCGGATACGCCGCCGCGTCGGTCCATACCGCGCGATATGCGTCCGCGAAACCATCCGCCGCGAGCGCCTCACGCGCGGCAACGTATTCTGCGCATAGCGCGCTGCCTGCTAACTCGCAGATATTGAGATCGCCGACAATAATCGCGGGACGATCGCGGCCATAGCGCCGCACGTGCTCGATAACCTGCGCGAGATTGGACGCGCGCGCCTCGCCATCCGCGGAATCAAAGTGCGTCGCGCAAATGAATGAACCCAGCACATGAAAACCAAACGCCATCTTCCGCGACATCGCGTCCCACCCCGTCAGCCGCGCGAATCGCGTAACCGAGAAATCATGCATCGGAAATCGGCTCGCGATGAGAAATTCAGGGCCTGCGCGGAGACACTCGCATCCGCGCGCGCCATCATGCGAGCAACACCCGCCACCGCCGTCAGCATCAAATTCCGCGCCGCGCGAATCGGCCCGCGCGAAAAATGTAAACTCGCTACTCAACGCGCGCTGGATTGCATCCTTCGCCGCGCCCGACCACACCTCGCTCAAAATCGCGACATCCGCGCGCTGCGTAATGATCCATCGCGCGATCAACCCACCGCGCTCCCCATCACAATAAATTAGACTCGGCCGGAAAAAGGCCGCGAGCGTGCCCGCGAAAATATGGCAATTGAGGTGTATTATCTTGTGCGGCATTGCGCTGTTATTCGCCTCCTCCCCCGCGCGCACACGTCGTCGTATATGGCGCGCGCAGCGTATCGCGCGCCGCCATAATATTGAATAACGCCCGCGCCATATAATGGAGCCCGAACGCGCCGCGAGCATTGCCGATATTATCACCAAATTCATCGCGCCGCCAGTGCGCATCGTGGATCTATTTAGCGGCGCAGGCGAAATTACAACGGTGGGTATCGATCGCAATCCGACGGAGCGCGCGAGCAGTGACTCCGCGCAAACTCACGCAATCGCGCTGCCAGACCCGCGGCTTACGCACATTCTCTCGCAAACTGCCGCCGCAATATTCATTGTCGAGCGCGCGCCGCCGGCTCTCACGCAAAATGCAATCGTCGCGCGCGATGCGTCCGCGGCGTACACCATTTTCGAGCACATATGGAGCGCGCCGTCGATCCAGGATATTTTCATCGTTCACGCTCGCGCGGCGCGCGACGAAAATCAGGCCATCATGCGCGCGTGTATGCACGCGCACACCGCGATTCGCGGCACGTATACATCAGGCGGCGCGCGCGGTGATGTTTTCCAGATACATTCGGGCACGCGCGATCTCATCTCGCTCATGCCGCCGTACGAGCTCGATAAATTCTATACCAACGCTGATACCGCGGCGCGCTGCGTTCGTATTTTCGCGGAAGCGGTCCCCGATATTGGCGCCGGCGATATAATTATTGAGCCGAGCGCAGGCGCAGGCGCGTTTGTGAGCCCAATTATCGAGCGCTGGAGCGGTCGCGGCGTCGAGTTCATATTTGCGGATATTCTGCCCGAGGGTAATCCGGCGGCAACCATCGCGCGCGCCGATTTCCTGTGCGCGCCGCTGGATCCAATATTTGCGCGCGCCACATCACGCCGCATACATTTCCTCGGCGCTCCCCCATTTGGGCCCCGATCGTCTCTCGCGAAACGATTCGTTGCGCGCGCGTGCGAAATGCAGAGCGCGGCGAAGTGTGGCGCGATCGGGTTTATTCTTCCGATCGGTTTCCGCAAACCAACGCTCGCGCGCATATTCCCGCCCGAATATCACAAGACGCGCGATGAGGCGATTCCGCCGCGCTCATTTACTCTCGGTTGCGAACCGTGTCGCGTGCGCGGCACGTTTCAGGTGTGGGTGCGCGACGCCGCCGCTGCCGCTTCCGCGCCATCCGCGAGCCCCCAATAGCTCCCCTCCCCCTCTCATTTTTTTCGATCGCGCGCAGACAACAAAAAATAAGCGCGCTACTTTCCGCGCGCGCGGTCCCACGCTTCCGCGAAATCATGCGCCATGATCGCGCCGCGCATCAATTCGGCGTCGATCCTCCCGCTCGCGGCACAAAACGCTAGCATTATCGCGCACATATCTCGCGCGACCGAAAATACAGAGCGATCGAGCAGTGAATATTCACTCGCGCAACAACGCGCCGCGAGCGCGATCGCGCAGCCCGGCGAGAGAAGTACTACGCCAAACGCTTGATCCGCGGCCACCGCGCGCACAATCTCATTATCGCGCGTCCATTCGCGCTCGCTCACCTGCGCGTTAACATACGCATGAATTGACGGTTCCACACCCGACGCGCCGCCAATAACGCCCGCGGCCAACGCGTCGCTCTCCGCGCGCGCGAGCTCATTTTCGCATCCCGATGAAACCGCGGCGCTCAAATCGCGGTCATAATACACACGCATCGGCGCCCATTCATCGCCTCGCGAGAAGTGTTGCGCGACATAATCTTCCGCGCGTCCCGAGAATAGCGCGGCATTCCGCGCGTGTTGCAGAATGACCCACGCGCCGCTCACGCCTGCGGGCGACCATATCTCGCACAAGCGCCGCGCGCGCTCCATTTCCTCGATATCTAGCCCCATCCGCGCGGCAAGATCGAGAAAATTCATGCTCTCGGGCGAACCATATCGCGCCCACAGCGTAACGACGCGCGCCTCAAGATCATCCGCCGATGCCATCCCGATATTATTCGCGCTCAATAATTCAAAAAAACCGCGCGCCGCCGATGCCCCACGACACGGTCACGCTCTCCACTCGCGCACCAAATCGCGCGCCTCTCCGCTCGTGCAGCCGAATTCTTGCAACCATTCGCATGCGCGATTGCAATATTGCCTACCCAATCGGTCCCCGCGCGCGGAAATATGCCACCATTTGGTCGCGACTTTCACCATGAGCTCAGCCATTTCGCGCGCGAAATCCGCTCTCTCGCGCGCGCCGTACGTCTTGCGATGGACGGGAGGATCGAGGTATAGTCTGAACGCGCGCTCGCATCCATCCATCCAGTCCGCGCATACGGATTCGATCAATAAATCTTGCGCGAATAGTGAAATGCAACGATCGATCGCGCGCAGTGATTCCTGCCATGCGCACGCCGCGGCCATCATCTCTGCCACAATCGCGCCGCCACTCACGCTCGCGCGCGGAGTATTGTCATGGCCCCAGCGTGCACTCACAATCGCTCGTGCGATGCAACGCAGCGCATCCTTCTCGAAAATGAATCTATCCTCGCATCCATCGCGCTCCCGGAGTAGCATCGATCCCCAATCGATCGCGAAACCGATGCCCGCGATCCATTTTTCGCGCGCGGAATGGATCATTATTTGATCTACGGCGCTTGCGCTCTCGTCGTCTGTAACGCATAACACGCGCGCGACCACACATCCGCCAATCCACCTTTCGCGAGCGATCGCGCGAATCATCTTGTCGAAAAATGGTACTCGTTCTGCGCGCGGCTCAATCGCGTCCAACCATTCCACCGCGCGCGCTATTACCTCGCGCGAGTGTATCCGCGCGCCATACATCGCGAGTTCTCTCGGGCGCGCCGTCGCCTCGCGGAAGCGCAATGGCGCGGCCGCCGCGGGTAAAACGGCGCACACTCGCGCCGCGCATGCGCGCATCGGCTCGATAAGAATATCATAATGTATCATCGACGCGATCGCGCCAATCATATCGTCACCGAGAATATCGAGCAGAGAGCAGTCGCGGCCTTTCCCAGCAATCCCCGAGTCGGTATCCGCCATTGTATTATTCGCGCCGCGATTCAAAAAATAAACGCGCGACCGAAGACGCGAATCGCCGCCTGCGTCGCTGACGCTGCCCGATATTGTCCGCGCGCAGAGTACATTACTCGCGCTGCCGCGCCCATGTGCATCCGTCAGCCCAACCATTTTCAATCGATTTGCGCGCTATCTCGCGTGCGAATAATGATCGACGTCGCGCATCGCCCGCGCTGACCCAATCCACAACAATATCGCAACCCTCGCGCCAACGCGCGCGAACCAGGTCGAGTGCAATGACGCAATAAACGCTCGGCTTGATGATCGCGGCATCCACTCGCGCGAACGTTTCGAGTAGACCGCGGATCCATCGCTCACGCACCGCTGCGCCGATCGTCGTCGTGATCGCACCCACAAAACAATCGCCTCCGCGCTCGCAATCGAGCGCGATTTCGCACCCATCGAACCATCCGCGGCGTGTGCTTTCGCAAATTAGTGCCACGAAGGATCGCGATCCGACGCTATCGAGCCACTCGATCGCGCGCTCAACAACATCGCGCGACGCAGAGCGCGCGCCGTGGATCAATAATAGTTTCGGATTCGCGTGTATCCCTCCGAGATGATGCGCGCAAAGAATAGCGGGACACCGCGCAGACACTTTCGCGGCACCCGCGACCACGGGTTCGTACGAGAGCACGCGATATTTACCCAGCGCTCCGCGCGTGCGCGCGCTGCAGTCGCGGAATGGCGCGATGAAAACGTCGACCCACAAGTAGTCCGCGATCGCGCATATCATCGCATCATCGAGACAATCCAGCGCCGACATGTTGTGTGTAAGGATAGGGATGTTTTTTCCGTCGCGTGTATTCAAAAAAACTGCCCGCGTCGCGACGCGAGTATTGCGCCGTGCGCGAGTATCACAGCGCGTCACCCAGCTCGAGCCACCGCGCGCACTTCGCGACGCAGCGCGGATCAAGTGTGAGATCATACTCGCGCGCAATCGCCAGCGCGAGTTCCGCGAACGCCGCGCGCGAAACGAGGATATATCGAGCAGCGCGAGGTATGCTTCGTGCGATAAATCGAGCGCGCGGGCGGCACCCGCGATCCATCGCGCGCAAGCGCATTTTCGCGCGAGAAAGTGCGCGTTTAAATCATGAGCCTCGATTTCATTCATAATGATCGCTCGCTCGAGAACATCGAGCGAGCGCACGCGCACGGCGTACCCAAGCAATCCCCGCGATGTCGCGCGCTCGAGGGAAGCTATTTCGCGCCGCGCGCGAAGAGACGCAACGCGCGCGCATACCGCGAATAGCGGTGCCGCGAGTTGGTGAAACCGCATCATGGACGCGATGAACAATATCATCGCGTCGTCAAGAATATTGATCGCGGAGTCATAGCATCGCGCGTCCATCATTTATTTCAGCCGCGCGCATTCAAAAAAAACCGCCGCGTCGCGCCACGCGATTATATTTGCGCGCGCGCGCTCTCGCTCAACCACCTATCGCCCAATCCGCACTCGCGCGACCATTCGCGCGCGAGATCGATGTATGGATCTATCATTATCACCGCGACGGATTCGCGTCCGTCGCGCGCCACGCGCGCAAGATCGCGCTGGTACACCGCGCACGCGGATTCTATTATTTCTAAACAGTCCGCGCGAATATCGGCCTCGTGTTGCGCGCGCGAGACACCGCGCGCCTCCATAGCGCGCAGCGCGTGCGCACATTTGCAGCCGTCGATCCAATGACGCCGGACGGAATGCTCAATGATCATGCGCGCGAGATCATAATAGCTAATTACGCTGCCGCGCGAAGTGCTTTCGCTGCTCACGCTGCCGCCCTCGGGCGCGCGATACCAATTTGCGATTATGATCTCGCGCGCGCGATGCCAATCTACGATGAGCTCGAGACCGCGCCGCCAGCGAGCATCAATCGCGTTGTCCACCGCTCGTATTAGCGCCACGAATGCGAACTCGTGGTCTATTTCACCGCGCGCGATCTCATTATTCGCGCGCGCGATTGCAAGCCGCGTACCATCTTCCCAGCGTGCCTCGAGTGATTGCTCCAAAACGAATAGAGGAAGCGCGTCGCCGCGCGCGATCGCGATCTCGCATCCCTCGATCCAGTGCGAATAAACGCTTTCCGCGGCGAGTAATTCCACACCCGCGCAACCGACACCAGGCTCACTCGCGTTGCGCTCACCCGACGCAATCGCCATCGCAACGACATCGCGCGACCGCAAGCGCGCGCCGTGAACCATAATCGCGTTCGCGGTCGATCGCGCGCCCACACATACGCGCCCGCGCGCGCATGATGCTCTCAGCGGCGCAACAATGACATCGAATAGCAGATATTGCGCCACGTGCGCCAGCATCGCATCGTCGAGAATATCTATTGCGTCGGCCATGTAATTATGTTTCCGCGCAATGATTCAAAAAAATGTCACGCGCGCTCCCTCTCGCGAAATATATCCTGAACATGGTGTTCCGCGCTTGCCTGCGAGTGCCCTATCTCGATGAACCACTCGCGCGCGAGCTCGCGGAATTGGTTGCATAGTGCGCGCGCGGAATCGCGGTGGGAATCAGCCGCGACAATCAGCGTCGGCAACGCGCGAATCATCACGCAACAATCGCCGATTGTGTGCATAATCGCGGCCGGGGTCGCACTCGCGCGATTTTCGCGTGCCGCATCGTGAACCATGCGCGCTCCGTCAACCCATCCCGCGTTTGCCGCTGCGGCGATCATTCTCAACCCGAATTCTCGCGCGTCCGCGCGCGAAGTATTACCATCGCGCAATTCCGCGCCGATCTCACCCGCGGCTTCGCGCCAGCGTGCGCCGTACTCCGCGTTCGCGACGCGAGGGTTGCGCGATGGAATACCGTCGCCGCCGTTGCTCATCGCCGCGCTCGATGCGTCAAAAAGCTCAACAATAAGGCGCGCGACGCGCGTGCGAAGGGAATCCATTATATCTCGCGGGCACAAAATCAAAAATAAATGGACGCGCGCGGGCGCGAACGCATGCAATAATATCATGCGCGCATGCTTTGCTCGACCGCGATCCATTCTTTGCGCGCGATCATATCGCGAAACGACCTCAGCAATTCACAGCCCTCCGCCCACGACATGGCGAACGCTTTGGCGCCCGCAATCGCGAGGTCATGCGCGCATTCATCCAATAAAAAGCCGCGCGCGTCGAGATAATCTACCAGCCAACCGCGCGCGAATCGCACGCCATCTGCCCATTTTACGCAAACAGCGCAATACAGCGCCGCGAGCACCACCTCCGGATAATCATCCTCGCGCGTATGGACAGCGCGCGCCAAATCACAACCCTCGCGCCATTGCTGCCGCACGGATTCCACCGCGAGAAAATCGCGTGCTTCGTTGCTCGCGCGCGCCGCGTACGCGCACCCCGCGAGCCATCGATCGCGGATCGCGACCGCCATAACTCCGCTCTCGGGCTCGTCATAATCATGCTCGATCAGGCAGCGCGGACATATTCCCTCGGGCGCATCCGCGCGCGTTTCGCCGCGAATAAGCGCCGCTATTTCATTACTCACGCGCGGAGTGCTGTCGCCACTCACGCTCACGCGCGGAGTGCTGTCGCCACTCACGCTCACGCGCGGAGTGCTGTCGCCACTCACGCTCACGCGCGGCGTGCTGTCG
>JALOCE010000061.1 GCA_023227925.1 Candidatus Omnitrophota bacterium | reverse complement strand
CCGTAGCGTAGCCGAAAGGATGGTAGAGCCCGCGCTCTACCGGCATATAAAGGATCTTCAAATAATATACTATCTGCTTCGTTGCTGCGATTAAATATGCGGGGCCGGACTTTGAAAAAACATAGTGCAGGTAGTTTTCCCTCGCGATAAAAACAGCTGCCATAAAAATAAAAGAAAGAACAAACATCAAAGATATAGTTAAGATCCTGAAGTTGCGCGAAGGCTTATTCCCGACGGAAACTTCCTTAAAAAATAATTCGTAGGCGATGAACATAAGCGGCAAAACAACAGTTGCATTGCCTGCGAAAATCCCCAAGGCATAAAAGGCAAGCGATAAGATAAAATTCAATATTGACCTATCGGCCAAACAATAGAATATCATAGAGCTTATAAAAAACAGGCTGGAAAAAGGGTAATGCCCCGCGGAAATCCAACTGACTGCCTCGCTATGCAAAGGATGTATGGCAAAGATAAGGCTGGAAAAGAATGACAGTCTCCGATTCTTGAACAAAATATTACAAAGAATAAAAAGCAAGACCACGCAGAGCGTATTAACCAGGACATTAAAAAGGTGATAATAAAAAGGGTTCAGGCCTGATACCTGCCAATTAAAAATATTGACCAATTGCCATAAGAAGCCCGGGGCAATATGGAAATCCCCGGAAAAATAAGCCTTTAAATCATGGATGCGCGCGTTATAGAGGATGCCTCCTGCATCGTCGATAAGGAAATCTCCGCGCAGGCTGTTGGCATAAATAGCGAAACTAATCAGCGCTAACACTACGATCAGAATATAATTTTTTATTTTATCGGCCTGCATAAAAAGAAAACCGGCTTCTTGATTTCATATCATAAAAGCCGGCCCTTATATTCTAAAAATTAAACGCTCTTTTAAAGCTGTTACGATGATATCCTTACGTCTTCGATGTGCAAAGCCGGATTGGAAATCAGATTTATCTTTATCCGGAACCTTCGCTCCAGGAAACTCAGGCTTACCTTATCTTTTAGGACCTCCTCGACGACTTCCGGATTAAGAGTGATATTAACCTGCCTTAGTGACTTACCCTTTAAAAACTTCTTTAGTTCTTTTACCGCATAAATAGCGATTGTTGCGGGCGACCTTACCTTGCCTCTGCCCGTACAATAGGGGCAGGTCTGATAAGAAAGCGTCTGGACCGTATTATGTATACGTTCCCTGGTCATCTCAACGAGGCCAAATTTGGATATCCCTAGAATATCGTATTTGGCTTTGTCTTTACTTAGTGCTTTCTTCAGCACATTCAGCACTTCCCGACGATGAGATTCCCTTTCCATGTCAATAAAATCGATGACGATAATCCCGCCTAAATCGCGTAGCTTTAATTGATGGGCGGCTTCCTGCGCTGCCTCGCAGTTCACCTTAAAAGCTGTCTCCTCCTGCGCAAACCTCTTTTTAAAACCCCCGCTGTTCACATCGATCACGACTAAACCTTCGGTCGGCTCGATAATAATGTAAGCCTTGGATTTCAGATAGACCTTACTCTCAAATATCTTATTGATCTGCCTTTCGACATCTTTATCGCCGAATAAATCATCGCCCTTATATAATTCCACCTTACGGGAAAGGTAACTTAAGAACGTCTTCATAAAACGCATGATCCGGTAATATTCGGGCTTGGAATCTACGATCAATTTTGAAACATCGTCGGTAAAAGAGTCCCTGATCACCCTTAAAGTCAGATCATATTCCTCATAGATAAGGCTCGGGGCTTTACTGCGCTCTATTATTTTCTTGATCCTGTTCCAAAGCTTCAGTAAAAATAAGGCATCGTGCGATAATTCCTGCTTTGATTTACCGCTTGCCGCAGTACGCACAATAAAACCCACGTCTTTGGGTAGATTCAGTTCATGGAATATTTGGCGCAGCCGCCTTCTTTCCTCATCATCCTCTATCCTGCGCGATACCCCTATTTGATTATCCTGAGGCATCAATACAAGATACCTGCCTGCAAGGCCGATACCGGTAGAGAGCCTCGGGCCTTTTGTGCCAAATGATTCCTTGACTACCTGGACTAATACTTCCTGGCCTTTCTTTATCTCTGCCTTAGGGGCAGCCTGCTTTGGCGTATCCAAAGACTCAAAAGCATTTTCTATTTCTGACAGGTAAAGGAAGCCTTTTTTGGGTAAGCCGATGTCTACAAATGCAGCGCCTATAGAAGGTAGTGCCGCCTCAATTTTACCTTTATAGATGTTACTGACAATAGTCCTGTCCTGGGGACGCTCGATATAAAACTCCTCCAGGCGCCCTTCGTTAATTATACAAACGCGTTTCTCCTGCGGTTCAACATTAATTAAGATTTCCTTCGGCATGGCTGATCTCTATCCCTTCTGGCAGTTCTTTCTGTAATCTCTCCTTAAAAGCACCGGGCTCTACCAATTCTTTCAACATCACCGACGCTTCCTCATTGTCGCTTTCAAGGCCTAATTTTAGCGCCCGCTTAATGCTGAATTTAGGATGCGGACTGAACCCTTCAGTCATCTTAAGCGGTAAATCCGCACGGCGGAATGCGCGCGTAAATAAACGCATCAGGTCTAAATGAGAGATATATTTTATGTAGCCTTTTTTACTAAAAATAAAACTTATTTTATACACAATAATAAAGAGGTATTTTATTTTTGTTTCTTTTTATTATTTTCTGCCACTACTTCAGTCTTGACAATCCTCTCCTGGCCTAATTGTTTTTCTAATCTGGCGATCTCTTCAGGCGTAAACTCACTCTCTTTTAAAAGACGGGCAGTAATAAATATGAGCAGGTCCACTTTCTGGGTATCATAAGTATCCCTTCTAAAAAGAGCGCCCAATAAAGGAATGCTGCCAAGAAACGGAACACCTATCGTCTCTTTACTCTTTACGTCTTTAAGAAGCCCGCCGATAACAACTGTTTCTCCGTCCCTGGTTAAGATCTGCGTCTGTGTCTCGCGCACATCTATTACAGGATAACTTGTGGTAGTAGTGACACCGCTTGCCACAGAAGTAGCAGTCACATTGGTATTAGAAGAGGTAACGCTGGGATGAATAATCATATTGATATAACCTTCTTCATTGACCTGCGGCACCACATTTAACCTGATACCGATCTCCTGATAATAATCCAAATCCTGAGTTACCGTCGCGCCCGTACCTTGGGCAGCCGAACCTGCGGTTACCGTAGATTTTAAAATAGGGGTATGGTAACCTACCAATATCGAGGCCTCCTGATTATCCAGGGTCAGGACCCGCGGCGCAGATAAGGTATTGGTATTCACATCCTCTTCCAGGGCATGGATTATTACTTCCATTTTTGTTCCGGTTAATTTCTGGAATATAAACTCGGCACCCGCATTATATGGCTCATACCCAAGCAACGCAGTTTCCTTAGCGCCAAAAATAGAAGGCGCAAAGTCCGAGCCCAATATATGGCCGCCTGCCTTATCCGTAGCCAAGCCATTCGCACCTTTACGCACGGCATCAGTAGTAATAGTGCTGGTTTCTGCGCTGGTTATGCTACCCAACCCCCAATCAAAACCTATATCCCTTAGTTTATCCCTGTTTACCTCCATCAACTTTGCCTCAATTAAAACCTGCTTCGGCATCTTATCTATCTGGGGAAGAATAACATTACGGATCCTATCTAAAGAGGAAGCGGTATCCGTAATCACTATTGTCTTGGATTTCACCGAGCCTTCAAGTTCCGCTTTACGCGAAATTATATCGCCTGCGCTTGTTTTTTCGATGGAGACAGTCTCTGATTTTGGCTGCTCAGCTTTTTCTCTCTCTAAAGCTCCGCTGGTACCGCCGGAGTCTTTACCGATCTTAAAAGACCCGAACTGCCAACCTTTCTGGCCTTTCGCATATAAAACAGAAATTCTTCCGCGCGGCGACAACAACGGAATAAGTATCTTTTGGGCATCCTGGGCATCCAAAAATTTAAGCACAAAAACTTCTGTCTGCAATGGTTCTTCTGCCTGTATCTTGGATATGTTTTCCATCTTCGTTACCAAAATGATATTACCCTGCCTCTGGTAACCAAAGCCATAAGTTTTTAACAATACATCCAAAGCTGTCTCCCAGGGCACGTCTATAAGCCTTACCGTAACATTGCCCATTACTTCAGGAGTAGTCACGATATTTACGCCGGACTTATAAGAAATGATCTTTAAGACATTATGTATATCCGCTTCCTTAAAATCCAGGGTAACATTTTGCGGGTTGCTCAACACCTCAATGACCGGCGTATTCGCTTGCGCCTTCACTTCTTTTTCCGGGACTACCTCAACCTGAACAGGCGGGCCCGCTTCTTTAGGCTTCTCCTGCGCGGATAAAACCGAATATAAAGAGAGGCTCGTAAAGAGAATAGCTGTAAATAATAAACTCTTTAAATATATTTTTTTCAAGGTTCCTCCTTTTTGATCTCAACTTCGATAGGTTCACCTTCTTTGATGAATATTATCTTTTGGTCTTCTATTTTCAGGACTTGATAATCAGCGACTCTATCGCCGATCTTTACCACCTCGCCATTAACTATGGCGTATGAAACCCCTTGTTTATCATAAATAATGCCCTCTATCATCAAGCCCCCTTGCGTTTGCTCTTCCTTATCCAATTTCAAAAACCTGCCGTCCGGCGTGACCAGGGGTATAAAAGGATCGCGTTTGCCCTTGGAGTTATACACAAACTCCTCTTCGCCAGAGGCAGCGTTTATAAAAACCAGGGATAGAAGCGTAAAAATTATAACAGCGCTATTTTTTGACATAAGTCTTCAGCACCAGCTTAGCCTTCTCTAATAAAGAATTAGCGGAATCAGGAATAATATCTATTTCTTCTACGGACATAAATTCTTCAGCGTTCTCTAAGCTATTTATAAATGCCCCCAAATGATGGTAGTCACAGGATATATCCAATGTTATCGAGTAAGGCGTAAATTTTGAATTATCTGAAAGAGACTTCTCTTCTTTACCCTTAGCTTCTTTGGCAGGGATAACCTGCATGATCCTGATATTGTTCTTATTGGCGATAGCAGAAATGTCGTTCAGTAAAGCAGGTACCTGTTCTTCGGAAAGGATCTTTTTACCTTTTATACTAAGCTTACTTTGCGCCCGGGACTGTTCTATAAGCCTGGAATCACGCGTAAAATTATCCAAGTCCAGCTTTAACTTTTTTATTTTTGGGTCCAATTCTTTTATGCCTTTTAATTGAGGAGCCATAACGAATGAAAAATCGGAGTAAAAAATAACAACGGCTACTATGATAACTAAAATTATTGCCTTATTATCTAATTCCGGAATCTTAAAATTTATCATCTGGATTTAAATGTCCCCGTAAGCACGAAATCCACTATATCATAACCCCCGATAACCCTGCGTTGATATGAAGTCAATTCTAACGCAGTAAAATCCTGAAAGAATAACGGGTCTTTTTTCAGGTTGTTGATAAATTTATTGATCAGGATCATCTCTTCTTTTTGCAAAGATACGGCAGCCCCTTTTAAGACTAAATCCCGGCGCCCTGTAGACAGATCCACAAACCAAACCCCCGAAGGTAAATCCAGGCTCAATCTATTTAGTTTTTGCGCCCAATCGATCCTTTGGCTGGTCAATTGCTGCAAAAAAGATGCATCCGAAGAAACTGCCATGTGCTCTTTCTTCAAATCTTCCAATGTTTTTCTCTTTGCTTCCAGGCCAGCCCATTTATTTTTTAACGCCCGTATCTGGCTACCCTTGACTATACCGGCTACGGCTAGATAAAAATGCACGCAAATAAATACCGCCAAAATAACCGGAATAAGATAAAGCAAAGCTTTAGCATCTTTGACAATAGCTATTTTCTTAGTTTTGCTCTTCGCTTTTAATTCCTGGGGTAATAAATTTATCTCTATCATTACTATTGCCGCAGGGCCAGCCCTATGGCAACCGCCAATTGAGCAGCCTGCGCCTTAACTTTTTCGGAATCCAGGTTACCAGCGATAGTTATACGGGAAAAAGGATCCCAGTATTCTACTTCTATGCCTAATAGATTAGAAAGCATATCCTTTAAGCCCGGGAATAGGCTGCCTCCTCCGGTTAAGAATATTTTGGAGACGGCAGATGAACTCTGGCTTTCATAAAAATCAAAAGATACCCTGATCTCGGCAGCAAGATTGGTAAGCACTGATTCGATAGCGCCCTTTACCTTCTCCGCCCTCTCTTGATCGGGCTTAAGTTTCAGGCTTTCAGCGGATTTAGAGTCTAATCCGAATACATCTATCAGTTTCTGCGTAAATTTAGCCCCTGCTATCTGAATATCCCTGCTTAAACAAGGGACTTCTCCTTCCAATACGCTCAAGTTGCTCAAAGATGCGCCGATATTCAACAAGGCCACAGTCCTGCTCTTGGGATTATCGCTTGCTGCTTCTTGAGGATAATTAAAATTAAAAGCATTGATTAAGGCTATCGCATCGATATCTAATAAATTAGGCTTAAAACCGGCGTCCTCAACCAATTTCAGGCGCTGGCCCAGAAATTCTTTTTTTACTGCCGCCAATAATAAAAGCATTTTATTATCGGAAAAATTTTCTTTTAAAGTATAAGCGTCCAGGATAAGTTCATTCAATGGAAAAGGAATATGCCTCTGGGCTTCAAACTGGAGGGATTTCTTCAGGTCGATCTCGCTCATGCGCGGGAAACTAACGTACCTGATGATGGTCGATGGCCCGCAAACCGAAATATTGACCTTATTAATATTCTGCGCGCGGCTGATATTCTTGAGGATCTCCGTCAGATCAACCTGGGTCTCGGCTAATTCAAAACCAGAAAGCTGGACCTGATCCTTAAAGAACCTTAATTTTACCAGCTTTACTGCCGATGCGCCGATGTCCAATCCTACAGAAAAAGTTTCTTTTGCGAATTTTTCTTTTAGTTTTGTCAGTGGAAATTTTATCATAAAAATCGCCGTTAGCCCGAAGGCGGATCGCTATCAACAGGGGCCCTGTTCTGTTGCTGCCTGAAAATAGTTTTTCTGTCTTTTCTATCCGGCTTATCTTTCTTTAAAACCTGCTTCTCGATTACCTGGCCCTTAACAGCAGGCAGCGGCCCTGTTTTTTTCTCCTGGACCGAGATATGCAGTGAAAAAATCACAACAACAAGTATTATAATAAAGGCGCCGATAAAAATAATAACGCGCTTATCCATCTTAAGGCCCTCTCTCTTCCCAGGTGAGCTTTTTGTCTAGGTCCCTTACACCGTTAGCATCCTGATCATCCCCGGAAGTAGTATAATTAGTAAGATAAGGAAAATAAGGAGGCGTTCCTCCTTGAAGCATCCTGCCATCATAGACAAAATTCCTGGCATAGCCTGAAACAACGGTCGTACCTGAAAAAGTATTAAAAGCCCCATAGTAATCACTGATTACCCCGCCTAATAAAGTAACTGTCCCCCTTGAGCCACGCCTTCTATCATCATGGCTATCAACCTTAAATACATGGCCTTGCCCCGGAGCCATAACTATACCATGGATATTTAAGTCAGGAGGCGCGGAAGTGCTGATTGATACATCTCCATCCCAGGCAAGGATCCCTAAAGTATTTGTATATCCGGTAGCATCAGGCGTAGAGCCAGAATGATAATTCTGATACATAACATGGCTGCTTATAGAAATACTGCCTGAGCTAGTCACGGTAGCTTTTGTATTAGCTTCCACTGTGCCGGAGAAATTACTGATACTACCTTTATCGTAAATAATTATACCCTCGTTTCCGACGCCATTAGGAATACCCGTGTATGTCCCAGGAGGCGTTCCGCCGCTGCCTGAGACATTAGCTACAGTAGTCCTATTATTAGTATAATCAACAGTAATCTTCTTGGTATTCCCTCCCTGCGTAATAGTATAAACCGGCTGGCCGCTAACTACTGCCATCGTAAGGGTGCTGGCATCGCCTTTAATATAAATACCGCCGGCTACATTATTGCTTACATCCCGAGGCACATAAATACCATTTGCCCAAGAAGTATCATCTTGCTCGCCTGTCGCCTCATCCTTTAAGTCCTGCTGGGTAACCGAAGAAGGCAGAGTAATTGTACTTATGCCCCGGCTAAACCCTCCCAGGAACTGGGGGACATCATGAGGTGGATTACTATCCGCATCTAAAGTCAGATGATTATACGCGCTATCATTATAGAATAAGGCAGTAGAAGAAACCTGTGTTACTTCCTGGGTAAAAGTACCGGAAGGATTATTGGCAAAGGCAAAATATCCATTGGTGTGTACTGGCCCGGCGAAATTTGTACTCCCCATAAACCAGACGGTTGTCCCGTTAGGCATCTGGTGATGATTGGTAAAAAGGGCAAACCGGGCAAAGTTGTCCCGCGTAACGGTAACATTAAAAGTGCCCTGCGACAACCTTACCGTCCTCTCGCCCGTGGGAGTAGTCCCTATAGATTCTATTAAATAATTATAAGGAAAAACATACACCTCATTCGACGGGCTGCTTGGATTACCGTTGGCAGCCACGGTGATCGTAGCGGCATAGCCTCCGGGAACACCGCTGGTCAAATTTGTGTCGGATATAGTAAGGACCCCGGAAGAAGTAAATTGAGCCCCTCCGGTAGGATAAGCAAAATCATGTAAAAATCCCAAAGGATCATTGCTATAACTACTGTATGTAAAAGACGGATCGCTTCCTTTGACCCGCCCGACTAATCCAATGGGATTATCGCTTGCGTCTACATCACCTCGGATACGCGCCCTAATTTCCGCTATCGCCTGATTGGCCCCTGCCTCTGCCAGCCAGAAAGCCTGGGTAGATTCCGTATACCTGCGCGTACTGGCGCGCTCAAATACGCTGCGCGAAACTAAAGCCGCGCCTAAAATTATCAAGACCACAATCACTATAAAACTAAAAATTAAGGCGATCCCTTTTTTATTCATTTTAGTTCCTCAACCTTATCTGTTCCGCTAAAGAAAAACTCAACAGCCTTCTCCTGGCCATTTTACTCGCATCTATACTAACCCGTAAGACCTGTAAATTACCGCAGCTGCTTGCGCAACAGCCAACGCCATCCCACCAACAAAAATTTAAACCCTGAATATCATTAGCTAATACTTTGCTTGTGCCGCTTAACTGGCGGATGATCTGGTGAGAACCGGTATTAAGCTGGTATGTAATATTGGCGGCATTGGGTATGGAAAATGTCAAGGCGCCGTTAACATCTATGTTCATAGAAGCCCTACTGCCCTGCCTGATCTCCCTGACCATTCCACCTATCGCCTGGCGCACTTCTTGCTGTAAATCCACCAGGCCCATATCTTCATTATAAGTCTTATCCGCCATATTAAAGACTGCGTATATCCCGATGACAACAAAACTCAAAATTCCAAGAGTTATCAAAGCCTCTATTATGGTAAACCCCTTTTTCATCTTGTAATCAGGGTTATCAATTCTACAGGTGAATTAAGTTCATTATTCAAGTCCGCATCTTCGCCGGTATCCAACGCGCCATTAAGATTTTTATCTTCTCCGATTATTCTTTTACGGTTCCTGAAAGAGGCAATTATCCTTACCCTCTTCACATCGCTGGAGCCTTCATTGCTGACTTCTATCCTGCCGATAGCATCACCCGCAGTAAAACCATTCAAATCAAAAGTTGTCCCGTTTAACGCGTCAAGATTAGCAAAAGGCGTATTCTTTATAGCCTCCATCTCCGCCTCGACAGCGCTATAAGCAAGGGTGAGCCTGCGGTTAAGTTCATTTAAGAATATGCAGTTGACAAAAACAGCCAAAAGGCCGGCGAGCACTGTAACTAAAACTGCCGATGCGATCATAAGTTCGGCTAAAGTAAAACTTTTATTCGATACTTTCATCTTTAGGGCCGGCGGCTTTATCGGAGTTTGCGCGGATTATACCGGTTTCATCAATAAAAAAATACCTCCCCTTTAACAAACCGGAAGAGACAGAATTGGCATTGATAGTAAAGCTATCCGCGTTTACTTTGTCATATTCGAATTTATACCTTTGTTTAGTGTAATCACTACTGCTGCCAAAAGAGGTATCAACGTATGGCGGATCGGTAGTGGTAAGCGCATCTATATTATCCGGATAGTATCCTACGTTTGCATGGTAGATCTGACAGGCGTTACTTAAAGTCTTGAGGTTTGAAATTGCCGTTCCTTCGTAAGCAACGACCCGCGAACGCAAAATATTAGGTATAGAAAGACTGACCAGAATCATTAAAACTATCACTACGACCATTACTTCTACTAATGTAAAACCTCTCTTCATTTATTATTTCTCCTTTTTGCTGCATTCATCTAAAATCAAGGTCCCTCCGGTAATGACATTATAGACGATATTACCGTTTAATTTACATTTCATAGGCGTTGCAGTGCAGCTATACCCTGATGGCTCAAGCCTGCCACAATCAAAAATATACCCTTTTAAAGGAGATAACTTTATATAATCTTTATCGAGATACGCTGGTTTGGTTTGCGTTAGAACAGAAAGGCTTGCAGGATAAGTCCCGCGGTTATCCTTGGCATAATTTTCTAAAGCCACGGAAATCAACTTTAGGGTCGATGAGGCATATGATTCATTCTGGACGATATTTCGCTTGATTATTTCTTTAATCGCGATCCTTAAAATAAGGGCAGAAATCGCAGTAATAACCATAATCATCACAAAACTTTTACCAAGTCTATTTTTCATTCTAACCTATTATGGAATAACGTCTTTCATCTTTACGGGTATCATCAAAAATTTATTATATATAAATTACCATAAAAAATCTAACGGGGCAAGAAGAATTATGCTACTTGGCTTTATGGCCGGATTTCTCATAATATGCATCGAGGTTATGCCGTGCCTCGTCAAAATAAGGATTATTTTTTAAAGCAATAAGCGTTACCTGGATCGCTTCTTTATATCGATTATTACGGGCATAAGCTACTCCTAACCCATTATAAGCGGTAGCCCGGTCAGGGTATATCCGTATCGCAGCTTTAAACATCCTTATCGCGTCATCTAACCTGTTTTCTTTAAGATATATATGCCCTAGCATCTCTATTGCCTCATAGTAAGCAGG
>JALOCE010000001.1 GCA_023227925.1 Candidatus Omnitrophota bacterium | reverse complement strand
TTCGTTTAAAGCCGTGTAAGGCGGGCAGATGACGATATCTATGTCCTGCGCGTCTAAATCAAAGAGTTCGCGCTTTAATCCATTAGCAAGCTCGATTGCCTGCGGTATGGTTTTATACATCTTCCAATTTCCTGCGATAATGGTCTTACGCATCTTATTTATCCCCTAACGCTGCAATGCCCGGTAAGGTTTTTCCCTCCAGGAATTCAAGGCTGGCGCCTCCACCGGTGGATATATGGGCCATCTTATCTTCTAATTTGAATTTAGCCATGGCTGCGGCTGTATCACCGCCTCCGATCACAGTAGTGGCTCCAAGCGTGGCAATAAATTTAGCCACCTCTTCCGTACCTTTACTAAACGCATCCATTTCAAAGATACCTAAAGGGCCATTCCAGACAATGGTCTTGGCGCTCTTTAATCTATCCTTGAATAAGGCTATTGTCTTTGGCCCGATATCGACCGCGATCCTGCCTTCCGGAATATTTTCACCCACGATTTCTGTTTTTGCATCCGCAGCAATATTATCCACGGTTATATTATCAACAGGCAAAAGGATATCCTTTTTCAACTGCTTTGCCTTCTCTAAAATAGACTTGGCTAAATCCAATTTATCTTTTTCTAATTTCGAATTACCGATAGATTTGCCTTGCGCCTTTAAAAAAGTATAGGCCATCCCCCCGCCAATCAAGATCGCATCGCATTTAGGAAGCAGGTTATCAATCATGCCTATTTTATCCGAGACCTTTGCTCCTCCCAAAATGATCATGAATGGTTTTACTGGATTTTTTACCGCATTACCTAAATACTCGATCTCTTTTCCGATAAGCAAACCTGCAACGCTTTTTAGATAATGCGCCACGCCTTCAGTAGAGGCATGCGCGCGATGCGCCGTGCCAAAGGCATCATTGACATAAATATCCGCTAGGGAAGCGAGCTGCTTGGCAAAACCAGCATCATTTGCCTCTTCTTCGGCATGAAATCTTAAATTCTCCAGGAGAATGATCTTTTCTTGCGCTGTATCAATTTCCTTTTTAATATTGTCCCCTACGCAATCGCTCAGGAATTTTACAGGCTCACCCAGCAATGTTTTCAGCCTGTCAGCTACCGGCTTAAGGCTGTATTTTGCTACCACCTTGCCGTCCGGCCTGCCTAAATGGCTCATAAGGACAATTTTTTTGGCGCCATTCTGCAATATATATTTTATCGTAGGTAATGTCGCTCTTATACGCGTATCATCAGTAATATTTAAGCTGGCATCCTGCGGCACATTGAAATCCGCGCGCACCAATACTACCTTGCCTTTTAAATCGATATCTTTTATAGTAAGCTTCGCCATGAAACTCCTCCTTTATAGAGCAACTAATATATATTAAAATATCTTTCTTGTCAACAAAAACAACAAAGCACTGCTTATTTTAAAAATAGCCATCAACACACAGGTATTAAACAACCCTATTATAGGCACGAATACAATAGCTCCTAATATGCCAGCCAGCCAGCCGCCGATAAGGTCTGCAGAATAAAGCAAACCCGCAGTTTGCCCTATTCCCCCTTTCTTTTTTAAATACATTTTACTGGCTAAGGGGAATTCTAACCCTATAAGCATACCCGGGATAATACTCATTGCTAAAAAAACTAAAGGATGCTCATGCAGGTATCCGGAAAACCTGGCCAGGATCAATGCTAATATATACGAAAAAGCTGCTATAGCTATCTCAAGATTGATAAAAAGCCTCATATCATTTTTAATCCTGGGAAGCTGGCGCGATATGAAAATACTCCCCAGGGCAATGCCAGTCATAAAAATAGTTATAAGCAGACCTATGCTTTGATAGAGATACCCATAGAACACCTGAAAAGCAAATATCAGGATAAGATTAGTGAGCATACCGAAAAATCCGGTTGTAAAAATGCAATAAGCGATATTTAAACCGGGCCTGCGGCGGAAAAGAAAAAAAAGCAGCGCCGTAAATATAGACAGAAACAAAAAGATCAACTTTAAATTCAGATTTATGGAATATTCCAGTATCTTCCCCAGGCCAGGAGAAAATTGCTTATTCCAAGAAACAAGCATTTCAACTACGGCAAATGGGATAAAATCTTTATTGATATTTTTCGTTGCCCCCAGGCAAGACCGCTTAAACCAGTCAGAACGCCTTTGATCCAGGCGATACTCAAGATACTCCGGGACAAGGATATTTGTTTTGATATTCTGTTGATTTATTTTCTGCGTAATAAGAGCGGGGTTAGCTTCCATTATCCTTTTAGAATCCGAGGCCAAAAAAAGATTGTAGTCCCCGGGAATAATGCGCACATATTTATAGTTGATTTGAGCCGCGTTTAATATGCACACATTAAGGTCCCTTAATTCCCTGCTTAAATAGACCAGGGAGCCGGGCAGCCGGAATGCCAAAATACCATCCGGGCTCATCCTGGATTTGGCTAAAGAAAAAAATTCCTGCGTAAAAAACCTGTTCGTAGACAGATCCGCGGAATAAGCTACGCCTACCAGGACTATATCGTATTTACCCGGAGAATTCCGCAGGAAATACCTGCCATCCTGATTTATCAGATTGAGCTTATTATTATTAAGTTCGGATTCAGCCAGGCCGGAAGAATGCTTCTTCAGCATCTCTATAATCAGGGGATCAAGCTCCAGGTAATCTATCTTTATCACGGGATGTTTTAAGATCTCGCTTATTACCCCTCCTGCGCCCCCGCTTATAATAAGCAGATCTTTAGGGCCCGGGTGGAACAATAAAGGCAGATGCCCGAATTCTTCAACGAACCCTATATCCGGATAAGGCGTAGTAATTACGGGCAAGCCATTATAAAAAAAAGTGTCCTGCTTTTCTTTTTTAATGACTACGACATTGCCATAAACAGAATTACGGTAATCCAGGACTTTACCTATATTCCATTGGCTGGTTATCGAGGAATGCTGCAGGTAATTTACTCCGCCGGCCAAGCCTGAATAAACCCCTGCGATAAACAGTAATAAAACCAAATATTTGAATACCCGGGCCGGCCTATATTTAAAAATAAGAAGGCAAATAATAATATTGGCTATGGATATAATAAAAGCGGTTTGGAACGAATTTAAGTATGGAATAAAAAGGTAAGTAAAGATTATGCCGCCGATGATCGTGCCTATTGTTTCCCACGCATATACCCTGCCTATAGAATCGGATTCTCCAAGAAAAATAGAATATATTTTACAGGCCGCGCCAAATAAGCCGCCGTGGCTAAAAGCCAGCGGCAACATTATAAGAAACGAGGAAAAAAATATCGTGTTTAACCCTAGCGCTTCTCCAAAAGGAACCCCTAATATACCCTTAAACGTCCTCGATAAATAGATAGCTACGGGCAATGATACGGAAAATACTATCTGTAACAAGATAAATATGTTTATCTTGTTTCTTGCCTTATCGATAAGCCTGCCTATTGTAAATACGCCTATTGCTTCCAGCAACACCCAATTTGCTAAGATTATCCCTAAGGTGAGCTCATTACCATAAAAACTGATCAATAGTTCACGCAAAATAATAACCTGCGCTATTATTCCGCTTAAACCTACAATAATTATGGTGAGGATAAAAGGATTATTCATTCTTGCAGGAATAAAAAATGGCAGCCTTTAACTGCCATAGTTGAATAAAACTTTTGTGATCTTATTTAGTTATTAATGGCGCATTTTCCCGTAATCTGGCCAAGGCCATTATAAACCCTGCGATAAACCAAAAAAGGGCAGATAATTGTAAAGAGTATAGCTGGCTGTCAAAGAAAATTTGCACAAGGAATCCAAAGAATGCGCAGATAAAACCCAATAATACAAAATTGGAATTATTATTTTTAAAAGCCTTTATCCCCTTATACATCACAGACCCGCAAAATAAAATAAAACTCACAAGAGCGAATATGCCGCTTTCTGCCCAAATCTGTAAATAACAATTATGCGTGTATCTAAGGTACATATCTTTAGATACATATTCCTGAAAGTAATCCATAAAGGTGCCTAAGCCCATCCCCAGAAAAGGATGGTCCTTGATCATTCCGAAAGCGCCCTTCCATACAGTAAATCTATCTGCATCAACAAGCATGCTTCTTCCTTTTGAGCCGGGGAAAAAAATAATCAGGATAATATAGATTGTAAATATGAGGACTAATTTGTTTACTTTGCGGTATAGCAACAGTAATAAAAATACGCCGCATAAAAACCCCAGCCAACTTCCCCGGGAAAAAGTCAGGATAAAACACGCCTGCAGCAGAACGAACAGCATAAATAAAGATATTTTATAGATTTTATCTTTTATTGAGATCAATAAAACTAACAGTAAGGATAGATTAAACATCAAATAGGTGCCGAAAGAATTATAATGCTGGAATGGCCCTGTTATGCCGATGCCATGCAACATTGTTTCCCCCCATAAGGAAATTATTTTTTTATGGCGCAGGAAATCCACGCCAATGAAACGCTGGAATAACCCATCGATACCAACCACGGCTGCTATAACCAATAGAATGATCAAAGAATTACGGATTCTTTTTGCGCTACGTAAAGTATCTTGCGTAATAACAAAAATAAGGATGTATTCGGCCCATTTAAAAAATAAAGAACTTAAACTTTTTTGCAGATAAGGGCCGCTATTAAACAAAGACAGGCTTAAGAAAAATATGAAAAATAAAAGAAAAAGGCATGCCGTGGATCTAAGGAATCCAAAATCCGGCTTAAGGGCTTTTTTAAGCAGGAAAAACAAAAAAGCAAACCCAAAAAAAGATTCAATACCGGCATTGGAAATGGGCATAAAAAGTATCATCCCATAAAGGCTGTATTCGCTTCCATAATCAAATATCCTAAACAACTTTTCCTTCATTAATAAGCACCTTTTCTTTTTAATACCGCAGGCACCATCCAGAACATTATATTAAAATCCAGGCCTAAAGACCAGTTATCAATATACCATAGATCCCATTTCATCCATTTATAGAAACTTATATCGCTCCTTCCCCGGACTTGCGCCATACAGGCGATCCCGGGTTTTACATCCAGGCGGCGCAATTGCCACTCCTGGCATTGCTCACTTTCGTCAACGGGAAGAGGACGGGGCCCCACCAGCGTCATATCTCCTTTTAATACATTGATCAGCTGGGGCAATTCATCCAGGCTATACCTTCTCAGGAACTTTCCCAGGCGGGTAATACGGTGATCGTTCTTTATCTTAAATATCGGGCCTTTGACTTCCGATTTATGGCGCAATGTCTCCTTCTCCCTATCGGCATCTTTGTACATGGAACGGAATTTATAAAAATTAAAGATCCTTCCTTTCCTGCCGGCACGCCTGGAAACATAAAGCATAGGGCCGGGGCTATCAAGCTTGATAAGAAAAGAAATTATCAAAAGCAAAGGAAGGAGTATTGTCATAGCCGTAGTAGCTATAATCATATCCAACGCCCTTTTGATCAAAGAATCGGTCCCATGTATGCCTTTCTCATAATAACTTACCAAAGGAAGAAAACCGAGATAATTAATTTTTACCTGATATCTCGGTATTTCAAAATTATCCGCTAAAACCCTTACTGTTTTACCAAGCAGATTAGCTTTTGACAGGATCTCAGAAACGACTTTACGTTCGGAAGGGATAGTGATATATATTTCATCCACAAACTTTTTTTGGGCTATCTTCTCCAGATCCTGGATTTTTCCTATAACCCTATAACCATTAATAGCATCAGTTTTATAATCGTCTAAAAAACCTACTATCTTAAGCCCCAGATAAGGGTTGTCTTTTATTTCATCGGCTAACTCTTTACCGCTCCTTCCCGCGCCTATGATCAAAACATTAAAATTATTATATCCCCTTATAATCGTATATCGGATAAAAATCCTTTTAAGTATGCGCCAAGAAGATAAATTTATGAATAATAAGACGCTGACTGAAAGGAAAATTATACGCGAAAAGAACTCTATCTTAAATCCGAAGATAATAACTGCCGATAAGATCGCAGAATAAAAAACAGCCTTAAAAACAAGATAAGCCTCCTGGGGAATAGTCAAAGACCGGTCCGTATAATATAAATGGAAATTATTCAAGAAAAAGATAAGGCTGACCCCCCACAAAATAAACGCTAAGGAATATTGCCGGAACGTAGCCATAGATATGGGGATAAAGTGCAGGTTGTCTCTTAAAAAATAGGCGAGATAATATGAAAACCCGATAAGGATGATATCAATGATGAGGTATAATGCATATATCTTTCTTTTATCCCTATACATATATTTAACAATACTGTTGTTTATACCACTCTATTGTTCTTTTCAAGCCCTCTTCAAAATCCATTTTCGCTTTAAATCCAAATTCTTTCTCTGCTTTCGACACGTCCAGGCATCTTTTCGGTTGCCCGTCGGGCTTTGAGGTATCCCAGATAACCTTCCCCTTAAACCCTACCAACTTCACGATGAGGTCTACCAAATTTTTAATCGAGATCTCCTGCCCGCTCCCCAGGTTTACCGGCTCGCTTTTATCATACTTTTCAGTAGCCAATAAAATCCCCCGCGCCGCATCTTCAACATAGAGGAATTCCCGCGTAGGCTTGCCTGTCCCCCACACGACGATCTCTTTATCTTTATTTTTGGCAGCCTCAAAACATTTCCTGATCAGGGCTGGTATTACATGCGAAGATTCAGGGTTAAAATTATCTCCGGGGCCATATAAATTTACCTGAAGCAGATTAATAGAATTGAATCCGTATTGTTGCCGATACGCCTGAGATTGCACAACCAACATTTTTTTCGCTAAGCCGTAAGGGGCATTCGTTTCTTCGGGGTAGCCGTTCCAAAAATCATCTTCCTTGAAAGGCAGGGGCGTAAATTTAGGGTAAGAACATATTGTGCCTATAGTCACAAATTTGTTAGTCCCCCTGATCCTCGCCTCTTCCATAAGCTGGACGCCCATTACTATATTATCGTAGAAGAATTTACCGGCATTTTTGAGGTTTGCGCCGATACCTCCGACGCTGGCAGCCAGATGGATCAATACCTGGCAGGGGGATACATCGAACATCATTTTTATATCATCGATTTTTCTTAAGTCATATTCTTCGAAACGCGGGACAAAAACTTTTGCCTCTCTCAGCTTTAATTGCTCTACCACGAAACGGCCCAGGAACCCTGCGCCGCCAGTAACCGTAATTTTCTTACCGCTCCAAAAATCCATAGGAATTCCTTTTTATAAATTTAGATAAAATATTATCGCAGAAAGAGGGCTTTTGTCAATTTCCTTTTTTCTTCTTCTTTTTAGCACCTTCCTTTTCTTGCGAATCAGCCATAGCAGCATATTTGGCTTGAAGGTCACTAAGATCTTGCCTGATAATTGCCAGTTGTTGCGGAAGGCTCTTGTTTTCTGCCTTATCAGCCTCACTAACCATTGATTTTTCTTTCTTAAAATCTGAAGTTGAGGTTATTTTACCCATCAAGAATCTTACCCTTTCATCCAGATTGTCCATATAGGCTGCCTGGTTTTTCATATAGACAATTATAAATATCATCAGAAAGAAAAGCGTTATAACAAAAGCGGGTAATATTATTTTATCTTTCATGAACTCCTCCTTTACCTTCCTTATCAGGCCCCTGACAATTAAAATCATAAACAGCGAGTTTCCCAGAAGATAACGTTTCCATAATCTCTTAGGCTCAGTGATCAAACGAAAAAGCCATTCCAACCCCGAACGCTGCATCCAGCGCGGTGCCTGTTTTTTCAGGCCGGATAAAAAATCAAAGGCAGCACCCACACCGATAATAACCGGGGCGCCTATCGCATCCCTGTGTTCGTGCATCCAAATGTCCTGCTTTGGCGAACCTAGGCCGACCCATAATATATCAGCTTTGCAATTGTTTATCATATTAATGATCTTCTTATCCTCTTCCTCTGTCAAGGGATAAAAGGGCGGAGAAAAATAACCTGCTATTTTTAAACCGGGGAGGCATACTAAAAGTCTTTTTCTCAATCCGCTAAGCACCTCGGGAGTCGAACCATAAAAATAATTCCTATAACCTTTATTTTCGGAAATTGCACAGATTTCCCACATAAGATCAGGGCCGTAAACCCTGGTTATATCCTTATGTCCTTTTAATCTGCCGAGCCAGACAACCGGCATGCCGTCAGGAGTAACTAAATCTGCAGAATTTACGCTTTTTAAAACCTGTTCATCTTTCTGGCATTCTATCACGGTTCCTACGGGGCAGGTAGATATATAGATCCTATCTTTGTTTAAAATTGAATTTTCTACAGACTCCAGGATATATTCCATGTTTATCGCAGAGATATTAACTCCGAACAGATCGAATTTTTTTAGCTCTTTATCCCTCATATTTATTGATGGTGATTTAATCTCCATATTTAATATGCGACAGCTCCCTGGGGAAACCGTAATCGTAAGAAACCTTTTCGGGACGACGGTTATAAGCAACTGCTTCCTTGGCGTATTCTTCCCGGCTCAGAAATAATAGATCGTTACCTCTTAATTCCATAATCCACTCAAGGCCGGCTTTTTTCAAATCTTCGATGATCGACGTTTCGTTCGCATATGAATCCCATCTGATTACCGTAGTAAGCCACAATGATACCATTGGCCGGACGGGAAGATAAAAAGTGGGGAAATTCAAACTATCCCTTAAACCCCATCCCGCGTTTTCCGTTTTCCTTTTATTCTTCTCCATAGCAATGGCAACGGAAAAAGCTATAGGGTAGTGCTTCTTTATCGCGTAGTCTGTATGGATCTGATCCCTAAGCACTGCAAGGTTTTCTTGAAAAGTGGGGCGGCTAAAATGCCCTCCCTCGCTATAAATAATAGGGTATCCTAACAAGCCGATGCAAATGGCTATGATCCCCGTAAGCAGATTACGGTTTGCTTTAAAAAATTGCCCTATTATGAACGCTATGGAAAAAATAGCAGCAAAAGAAAAAATACCTATCGGGAAACGATAGTAACGTGGATCCTGGTGGCAGGCCAGACAAATACCCATTACGCTTAATATCGCAATCCCTAACCAGAATGATAATTCCATTAAATGCTCTTTATCTTTTTTCGCACTATTAAGGAATAATAGTAATACTATAGGGAGTAAGGATATAAAAATGATCACAATTTTTGACGAAACTATGCCTGGCCAAATAAAAAGATAAGTCATATACTTGAAAAAAAGCATAGGGCTTATACCGGTAAAAAATTTAATAAAAATATCGGATTGCTCCGGCGTCCAGCCTCCAACATTCAGATTGCCTGCGAATATCGGGAATGTAGGCAAGCCGACAGCTATCCAATTTTTAACATACCAGAGGCAGGCGCAAAAAATACTACCCGCTATACCGAGGGCTAATTTTTTTGAAGTAAGGACTTCTTTTATCTTCTCCAGGGGTTGCGGCTGGATCAGGACCCCTGCCCCTAAGAAGAATATGAATATATAGGCCATCTGATATTTATTCGCCGGCAGCTGCGCCAAAAAGATCAGGGCTAAAGCAAAACGAAAAATATCATTGCTTCTCCTTGCTTCCCAAAAATTATAAGCGGCAGCAAAGATAAATGCCACCAGGGCACAGTTAAGCATTACCCACTGATTTGCGCCTGAAAAGAAAAAATGCATATCAAATAGAACTAACATAGTGGCGCCTAAACCGCAGAGCCCGTTAAAACGGTAACTCGTATACCCGTAAACCAATAAAAGAACGATTATCTTCCAAAAAATATTTATAAGTTGCGGAAATAAAATTTCAAAATTTGTAAACACCAGGCCCAAGCTATAAAAAATAGTATCAAATTGAGGCGCGAATATCCTCATATCAATGGCATTGCTGCCGATAATACTCGTTCCTTTTAATAACCATACTTTCTGGGTAAAAAGATAAGTTGAAGCCGAATCAACATCAACAAGGAAATACATATTCCTGAAAATCAGTACCGATATCAATAGAATAAATACAGTGTTAAATAAATCAAAATGCGGATGCTTGAATAGCGACACAAAACCGCCCTTTACATCCTTATTGAAGAAAAGTAAATAATTTAAAGCTACTATCGCCGCTAAGAACGGTAATTTATATAGCGAAAATAAAGATAATGCCAAAAATTCCCCTACAAGCAATATCGAGCCCAAAAGTAAGGTCTCGCCCAGATAAATGCCCCTATTTAAACTGGAATTATTGCCTGCCAATAATCTGTAAATCGCTATGCCACAAAAAAGAATAGAAAAGAAAATAAAGATGAATAGCCCAAACTGGACGTAATTCATACGCCTGCCCCTTTCTGGACTAATCCGTATTTGCGCATTTCTCTATCTCCACCAATAAAAACATACCAAGATATTTGTTTAACGGCGAAATTAAAAACTCCAAAACTCCAAAAAACCCATATGTAAAAGAAGGGGCAATCTGGCGCATAGAAAGGCCGCCGCTTAAGATATAACGTAAGGGGGTGTGGTAACGCAATCTCTTTATTTTTAATTGCGGGAATTCTTTTAGGAATATATCTCTGTCACGCGAAAATACTATCCAAGGTAAAGCTCCATTCGCGGAAGACAACGGCCCGCTCGTTTCAAATTCCCATCCGGCAGACACATCAAAATCTTCTTGATGAAAATTGACAAAGATGAACCTGGACCATAATGTATTGGCCGGTTCTATCATAATGATCCTTCCGCCTCCCCTCAGGCATCTGGATAATTCCTTAAAAAAAACTACCGGTTTATTAATGTGGTGCATGGTATCAAGCATAAGAAAAGCGCTTATGGAATTATTTTTAAATGGCAGGTCTAATGCCGATAGATTCAAATCTAAGCCCGGCATTAAAACAATATCCGAAGTATAAGCCTGCGGGATTACCTCTTTCAAGAAGCCTCCCCCGCTGCCTAATTCAATAATAGTGCCCCGGGATAAACCATTAATGGAATCCTTAAGCATTTTGTACCAATCCCGGTAAACTTTCTTAAGAAACGGCTTCTGGCGGATTATCCTACGATGCAATTCGAAAGTCTCGAGCGTATTTATATTATCGATATGCTTTACCTGGGTAAGTTTAAATAAATTATATAGCTGTCCCTTGAGTACCGAAAGAGCGGCTCCCGCGAACCATTTTAGCTCTGCGACAGTTCTTATCGAGAACAGATCTGTCAAAATTTGAAAAATATTATAGAAGTTGCGATAGGCAAAGCTAAATCTACGGGAAACTTCCTTCTCGTCTAAATCAGGCAGTGCATAGAATGGTTTACCTGCGTAAAATCCAAAATCATAATTTTTCTCGGGGTCAAAAAGAAAACGCCCGTGTTTTTTTACATAGTCAAAGAGCTCCGTGCCCGGATAAGGAGTTGCCATACAAAAATTAGCAACATCCAATTTCAATTCATGGGCCAATCCTACCGTTTTTCTTACGCTTTGGAAAGTTTCACCCGGAAGGCCGATGATAAAAAACCCGGAGGTCTTAAAACCGATATCTTTCGCAAATAATGCCGTTTTTCTTAATTTATCAAGGTCGAGCCGTTTATTGCATAATTCCAGGACTCTCTTATCTGCCGACTCTATTCCAAAGGCTATTTTATAAAAACCCGCCTTTCTCATTTTAATTAAAAGTTCATTATCTAAAGACTCCAGCCTTACCCCCGATCTCAAGTCAAAGGAAAGCCCGATCTTTTCTTTAATAATCAAATCCAGGATCCGTTGAGCGTGATTTCTATCTACTGTAAAATTATCGTCTAGAATATCTATTTGCCTAATCCCATATTTTTGTTTTAACAAAACTATTTCTTGGATAACATTCTCAGCCGATCTATAGGTCACTAAATTACCAAAAACATGCCTTGCGCAAAATGAACATTTAAATGCGCACCCCCTAGTTGTAATAATAGGGGCCGCGGGAGAATACCTGGTCCTTGGCGAATAAGGATCTAAACCTCCTACTAAATCATAATCGGGAAAAGGGATCCGGTCGATATCTTTTATGCGGTTATTTGGAGAACCGCTATAATATCCGTTATTATTTGTCCTGGCCATGATCCCCGGGACATCTTCATAATAAGGCCTAAGCGCATAAATATTCTTGGCTAATTCCAGGATAGCAAATTCCCCCTCTCCTGCCATGCAAAAATCAGCCCCTGTTTTGTTAATCGTCGCCTTTGGTTCAGTAGAAGCGCAAGGCCCTCCTATGCCAACGATAATCCCGGAATCAAGATTGCGCACGAGCTTTATTAATTCTTTTACCCAGTCGATATTACAATAATACATCCTTAACCCGATCACTTCGGGTTTTTTTTGTTTAACGATTGCCAAAGTTTCTTGCGGCGTAGATCTTTTTATAGATGCGTCGTAAATCTGTGCGCTAAAACCTCTATCATTCAAATTAGTTGCCAGATATACCAATCCCAAAGGAGGGAATAGTGTAGCCTTATTTAATCCAAGCGAATAACTTCCGGGTTCGATAAAAAGGAATTTACAGTCCACCTAAATAAACCTCAGTTTTCCCATCGCCAAGAAAGCCATTTTCAATAAAAGCCAGCCGTGCCTGAATCTTCTGATCTGCGTAGAGCCGTAGCTACGTTCATAGTAATGTACGGGTACTTCGACTATCTTCAGGTTTAATTTTGCGGCTCCGAAAAGAAGGTCAAAATCACCGAAAGGATCGATATCCGTAAAGTATTCACGATTGGACAGAATCCTATAGTAATCTTGCTTCCATAGGGCCTTTGTTCCGCAGAGCGTATCTTTAAGATATTGCTCCAGAAGAAATGTAAACATGAAACTAAAAAATTTATTTCCCAAAATATTCAGGAAACGCATCACTTGCTTATTTCTGCTATAGACCAAGCGGCTGCCATTAATAAATTCGCCCTTATTGGATATTAGCGCATCGAAAAACTTAGGCAGTTCTTCAGGCGAAACACCCAAGTCTGCGTCCAGGATCATGAAAATATCTCCTTGCGTATAAGAAAGCCCCTTCCTAACCGCATCCGCCTTGCCTTCTCCATCCTGCTGCATAACCTTGATATCCCTGCTTGAATATTTACTTTTCACACGTAAACATTCCTCATAGGTCCCATCTTTAGAATGTCCCTCCACAAAAATAATCTCGGTATGCTTGCCTATAAGAGGCATCCTGAGAATAACCTGTTCGATATTGCCTCGTTCGTTCCGGCAGGGAACTATTACCGAACAACTAAAATCTTTTGCCTGCCTGTCACAATGCGGAAGACGGGTTATCAATATTTGCACCAAAGATAACTTCCTGAAAAAACCTAAATTCGCGAAAAACTTATTAAAAAATGTGGATAATAAAGGGACATAGAAAGGTATGAGGAAATAGTTTTTCTTCTTTACCAGCTCGAAACCGGCAATATATAAAAAATTCTCAAGGTCGCTGGTAGAAAGCCAGTGCTGTATCGGGCGCCTCATCCTTAATCTTATCATTTCCGCAAACTTCAATATGGGCTCCCAAAGATAATTGTAATAACTTACCAGGATTCTTGTTTCGGGTTTACAAAATTTCTTTAAGCCCGATAAGACATTCTGGATGTCATCCACATAACCTATAACACTGCCTACGATAATATAATCAAACTTTTCGTTTATCTCCAGTTTTTCTATATTGTCCAGGTCTCCTAATTTAAATTCAAGGTGAGGAAAATTCTTTGCTGCCGTTTCAATAAAAGTCCTGCTGGAATCAATGCCTACTCCCCTTTTTGGAGAAAGCTGCGCAAGTAAATCCCCAGTTTCACAGCCAATTTCAAGGACAGAGCTATTTTCAGGGATAAGAAACTTCACATACCTCCTCAATTCCTTATGAAAATAACCCGCCCTCTTACGCCATTTAGGCCGTTCATCAGCAACGGAATCAAAATAATCTCTTATCTTATCGTAATCATGCAATTGCATATCCTTTCCCTCTATTCAAACGAAGTTTTCATTTATTATCAGTTAGCACCCATGCGGACCTTACTCCCGATACCTTTACCGGAAAACGGGCGTATGCGATGTCATAAAAAGCAAAGCTAACCGTATCATGCCTGCCTTGCTTAAGGTAATCACTACTCATCCGGCTAAGCTCCCTGTCTTTAGCGCGTAAAACTTCTTCTTTCTGCAAACCAAGATCTGTTTTATGCGCGCTAAATACTGAAAGGCAATTAAAGACAAGCGCAAAGGATAAACATGTCAAAAAAACAATTGATGGATTCTTTAAATATGAAAGAACGGTTATCACCATTAACAAGACCGGCACATAAAGGAATCTGGCCTGCTGTGAACCAAACCACCAAATAACCCAGTAAATAATGATTAAAAACGGCAAAATTACAAATTCTCTTCTTATGAGAGATTGTACCAGGAACCATAGAAAAGGGCCAAGAAAAATTAAATACACAAGGCCTAACGGGTAATCGTAGCTATTATTAACTCCCTGTTCGGGAACGGCAATTAACCAAAAATGACGGACAAAATCAAAAAACGACCTACCGTGCCCATAGCTATCTTTTGCGTTAATATGTGTCTTTGCCGAATCGGTAATAGACTCCCAATGCTTGTCATTCACATCAACATTCTTATTTATTTTTAGCGCGCCTGCGGCAAACGGATACAAAGGTGTCCCCGAATAATACCAGGATTTAACCAGAAACGGCCCGGCGATAATAACGCTAGAAACAAGAAAAACTACAATAAAAGATTTTAGATTACGCAGATAACCCTGTTTTTCTTTTAGCTCTATCGGCCTGCCAAAACTCCAATTGATAGTTCTAAAACCTCTAATTTTAAAAATCAACCAGGCAAATAACAATAGCATTATGATTAACCCGGTCTGAAGCGGGATAAAAGATTTCGACCAGAAATAAAAGGCTGCCTCTATCCCTGCCAGAATCATGTTACCCTCAAGAAAGCTATCCAGGGCTGCCAGGAAAAGGTATGCGAGGGCGGTATCGAGCATGGCTGTACCCATTTGGATACCGATAAAATGCGCACCGAATATCGCGATGACAGCCAAACAGGCGCCAAAACGATTGCCATTACTCAGGCGCATCAGGAGGTTCGCCGCCACTAATACAAGGCCGATAAGGAAAAAAAACTGCGGTATTTTATTCGGTAGCGCAGTAGCAAACCAATAAGGCGCAAGCGCAAAATCGACCGGTAAAGGAAAAAGATCGGCAGAAGACCAGCTGATATGCTCAAAACTACCAAGGATCAAATGCTGCCGGGGTATGCTTAAATGGTAATTCAATGCATCAAATTCCTGAGATAGGTGCGGTGGTAATAAATAAGCATACAAGACAGTCAAAATAATTATCGAAATACAAGCGGCCGAAACAATTAAAACTAATTTTATTATAAAATTACTGTTTCTCCAAAACGATTTCAGCCACCTATAATTTGTAATAACAGCCTGGCGTCTATATATAAGCGTTAAAATGGCGCAGGACAAGAATAATGCAGGAGCCAAAAATGAAGCCGTCCCGTCTCTTTTATTAAAAATAAATAATTCAAGCCAGTAAACAGGATAGCCGATTATCAATAAGAAAGTTGGGAGGTGCGAAAACTTCATGAATTTAGCTTTTGGGATATTCTCCATAGAATATATATTATCGTCACTATAGCCAGATACACATCTAACCAATTGATCCTGCCAAGATAGTTCTTCAAACTATACCTTTTCATATGTTGATGCGGTTATTTGCTTGTCGGCTTCTACGCAAGCAAAAATCAACCCGATAATAATCCAGAGGAAAATACTTGTCGGAGGAGAATCAATGACATCAAAGAAGAATGCCATAGTATGCCAGAAAATAAAACTTCCCAAAGCGCCTGTAAGGAACGACTTTATAAATAACGAATTGGTTTGCTTTAAATGCCTAAAAGCAAACAAAAATACGTATACATTAATCAATAAGAATAAAAACAGCCCTAAAAAGCCCATTTTATAAAATATAGTCAGGATGTGATTATGCACAGGCTTGATTTTCATATTAGCCGTAATTTCTGTCGTCGGCATAGCCGTTATAGGCCAATACCCAAACCCTTTTCCAAAAATAATACTTTTAGAACTAGTCTTCATTGTCGCATCCCAGATATCAAAGCGCCATTTTAGGCTGGCAAAACTATTTTTAAAATCCTGGTTGCGGGTAGAGCCGGCAACTGCAAGAAACGACTCGTTCAAGCCGGAAGTAGGCGTATTTTTAGGAGGAAGCTGTTTAGCAGGGTTTAGATCTTTATCCTTGCCTGGATCAGAAGCTGTAGCCCCAGGATTAACACTCTTATTCAGCAATGTTTTAAAAAGGAAAAACATACTGGACATTTTCGAATCGATTATTCCGGCTTTTATATCCTTGGAGTCGTTAAGTGTTAATGAAATTATAGAAAAGGCAAGAAAAAAACAAACAAGGAGCGGTAAATATTTTATTATTTTTCTCCATTTTGAAACGCATAACGCGAATAAGGATAAAACAAACAAAGCGATCCAGGCAGTCCTCAATCCCCAAAAAATAAGCATATATATATTAAATATGCATAAAAAAATAATGAGATAGAAAATTTGTTTTTTTTGTTTGATTATTAAGTCAAAAAAGGAAGTATAAAAAGACAAGGAAATGCCGTAATAGAGAAGATAATTAAACGCTTTTGCCTGTGTAATAAACTCCGTCCACGCTGGTATATTATAGCTGCGATAAAGCAATATCCTCCCAAGGACTAATCCTAAAATATTCGCGGCAAGAAGGGTCCATAAAAATATTTTTAACCGGTTTTTTTGTGAAAATAATATAAATGTTATTGGTAAAAAAATAATGTAACTAAAAATTGCCATGTCTCTTAGGGCAAGTATATCACATCTTATAAAGGCTATAACCGTATGAAGAAACAGCAATATTAAAAAACATATGCTGAACAGCATGAATATATTCGGAAGTTTAAAAATAGCCATGAATTTATCCGTCAACAAGAATATCATCAATAGCAAGAAGATCTCGGTAATATAGACAGGGCCTAGATGCATGACAGAGAATGCCCTGCCAAATGAAAAGACACAGAAAAAGAAAGCTAAGTAAATTACTACGGCATTTTTTTTAAAAAAATAATAAATATTCATAAACCTTTACAGATACCTTGCTAAGACTTTATCGTAGGCTGCTAATGTTTTTTTATTTAAAGCATCCCATGTAAAATTATCTTCCGCCTTCTTTCTTCCGTTATTCCCCATCTCTTTCCTTAAATCCGGATTCTGGAGTAAATTTATTATTGCCCTTGCTATATTATCCGGGTCTTTTGAAAGAAGGTACCCGTCCTTCTTGTCTTCGATCAATTCCCGTAATTGGGGTATATCGATGGCGATAACAGGCTTTTGGAACAACCATGCCTCCAAAAAAACCGCACCAAAGCTTTCCTGGCTTGAAGGTAAACAGAAAATATCGCAGGCAGCCAATGCATCTGTTTTAGCCTGCAGATCGACCGCCCCCAGGTGTCTTATTCTTGGGTCGCGGATTTTTAAAAAAAGTTTATGCGAATACTTTGTGTGAGGGCCGATAAAAATAAAATGCACATTTTTATTTTGGCGTAAAACCACTTTTGCCGCCTTCACCAATTCGCTAAGCCCTTTGTAGGGATACCCTTGGCCGATGAATAATACCATATTCCCGGAAACGCCATACTTACTTCTAAAGTCTTCCGGATTGGCATTATGCGCAAGGACCGGGCCGGTGCCGGTAACAAAGATATTTTCATCTTTTACCCCCAGGCGTTTATATATCTCTTTTTCATAAGTAGTCAAAGCAAAAAGCGCATCGGCCTTACGGTAAAGTTCGTGATATTCGCGGTAAAAACTATGCGTCCACCTGGGATGATGTAAAGGCGTAAAAATAAAAGGGATATTCAAAGCTTTAGCCAGATTATAACTTGCATAGCTTAACGGCTCTCTTCCAACGCGGACATTATGGATCAGGTCTATTTTACTCCCCTTGACGTAGAGCTTCTTTTCTATTAATTTCGATATAGCGCCTATATTATACATCTTATTGAAATAATATGTGCATACATGAAGCAGCATTCTAAACTTTTCCAGCTTATTAAAAAAAATCTGCTTCACTCTTATATTATCGTATATATAAGAGTTTTCTTTGTTTGGGGCTTTCAAAGTAGTCCCTAACAACCAGTCGTTTCTATCGGAGCTAAAAAATGTAACTACATTGACATCGTGCTTCTGCATAGCTCCCTTGGCGGTCTGATACAAATATAACTGGGCGCCGCCCATCGAGGGAGGAAAACTTGTTATTGTGTATAGGATATTCATGCTTTTTGAACTATTATTATTCCCATTGATTCGTTATATTTTGGTTCTCCTTTGATCATTCTATAATTATCGTTTATAAAAGATAATACCTGCTTTCTTTGTTTAACCGACTCCAACGTATCAAGCCCCTCGCCTTTACTTAGGATATAATCAAATATCAAAAAACCGCCCTTGTTTAAAGACCCCGTTAATGCCTCTACCGTTTCGGCAGGCGCAGGCAAATGCTCTAAAACATTTATCAAGAAAATAACATCATATTTATCTTCGAGATATGGCGCCTGGGATGGCATAATATCGATGGTTTTTACTCCATGCTGTTTAAGGCGGTATTTAGCATAATGGTACGTATAATTTCTGATATCGGCAATAGTAAATTGATACTTATTCATTTTGCATTTGATCATACTTGTTATTATAGGGGCTATGCCACAGCCATATTCAAGTATGTTACCCCTCCTTTTCATTTTTAAGAACGGTAAAAAATGATAGCACAAGAATGGTTGCAGGGCATTTTTATAAACACAGGAAAGTGTCAGGTAGATATTTTCGTATCTCTGCCAGGCATATAAGAATTCCTGTTTGCTTGCATTTTCTTTGACGGAAATGTATTGGAATTTAGTCCTGTAGGAAGAATACAAATAAAAAAAGTCGTGTAGTTGTAACGGCCTTCCCTTTAATACAGAGCTCCAGTATTCAGAAAACTCGTTAAACCAATACCTGATCAATCCGGCATCAACAAACTTATTATAAAGCTTTAGTTTATATAAAAATTTATGCGCAAGGCCTAAATACGACTCCCTGTTGCTGCACTCGATGGAATTCGCATTCAATAATTCGTGCGCCTTTTCAATATCTATGGCTATATCATCATATAAATTGCTCATTTTTTCTCCATAATTATATTTTTTATCTTGCCGGTATAAATACTACCTCAGAGATACGTCTTAATTTTGAAATATCTATTTTTTTATTATGGTTAATTAAACTATACGCATCATAAGTATACTTTTGCATATACTCGGATAGCTCTCCGAGCTTATGCCCCATCAATGCATAAACAGACGGAACGATTTCACAGATTATAACCGGATATCTCTTTGCGTTATCAAGATAGCCGCTGAGCCCTTTTAAAACCGGGAACTCATATCCTTCCACATCGATCTTTATCAGCGATATATTATCCAGCGATTTTTCTTTGATATAATCATCCAGCCTGCCGATCGGCACCTGAAGTATTTCTTTGATCTTTTTTTCATTCGACATAGAACCGGGGACTATGGTATTAAACCCGATATTCCGCTGGCTTGTAACTTTAATATTTACGATCCCCTCTCTATCACCCAAAGCCGATTGATTTACCAGGATCTTATATTCCGGGTTCATCATGCTCAGTTTCTTCGATCTTGCGAAATATTGGGGGACTGGCTCAAAGCTATGGACTTGGCCTGTTTTTCCAACGAATCCGGCAATATTAGCCGACAAATAACCGATATTTGCGCCTGCATCGATAACCGTATCTCCCTTTTTTATATATTTTTTTAAGGCCTGCACCGTATCTAATTCATACCCGCCTATATACATACTTTTTATTGCGGGATCATAACTAAAATCAAACTCGAATACTACCCCGTTAATCGCTTTTTTTACGGGAGAGCTTGGTAACGGTATTAATTTCCTGGCCTGCACAATAGAATGCATAAAAAAAAGCAGAGGATTATTTACCAGCCAAGATATAGCTTTTATAATTTTTTCTTTCATATTTTTATCCTCGGAATTTAATTTTATCGCTTTACGATCTCAATCGAAGGCAAAGGAAAAATCATGCCAATGCCTTTATCTAAAGTCCCTTTTTCTCTTTCCAGGAACTCTTCCCTGAAATGCCAGGGTAAAACCAGGTAGTAATCCGGATTCATCTTTCTTGATTCTTCCTCGCTTATTATCGGTATATCCGTACCAATAGTGCGCGCACCGTATTTATCCGGATTCCTATCTGCGGCAAAATCAATGGTCGTCTTATCAATGCCACAAAACTGCAGGATGGTATTACCTTTAGTGGATGCGCCGTAAACATGTATAGCCTTACCTTGACGCTTTAATTTTTTAAGCAGACCGGATAATTTCTCTTTGTGTTTTTCTATGCGTTTTTGGAAATCCTGGTAAGGCTTATCGGTTTCGAGTTCCATATCAAGCTCTTGGCGGCGTAATAATTTCAATTCGCCTTCATATTCGTGTTTCTTAAAGCTAAAATTATCTATATGGGTAGCGTAACAGCGGATGCTGCCGCCATTGGTATCATTAAGCGCAACCTTCACTATCTTCATATCCGCTTTTTTAAGGATGTATTCGATGACCGCAAGGCTGTAATATTCTAAGTGTTCATGACAAATCGTATCGTAAGAATTCATCTTTAGCATATTCGGCATATACGACATCTCAAAAATCCATATGCCTTCAGAAGCAAGGTGTTTCTTAATGCTTTTTACAAACCCAACGGGATCCTCCAAATCGTAAAACATGGCAATCGCCGTAATAATATCATACGGCTTTCCGCCGGACTCCTTATCCAGTTCCTCGGAAGGAAAAAGGTCCTGGACGATCTTTATATCCCCTTTAACATCTTTTGCGATATCCGAAGGGTCAATCCCGAACTTAAGGAATCCAACAGGATAATGACTCAAGAGGGTCCCGTCATTACAGCCGATATCAAGGACACGGGCGTCTTTCTTTTCTATTAAACTTGCGGCTTCTTCAGCGATCTCCCGTAGATGGCTACGCATAGTCTGATTAGTGCCGGAACGGTACCAGTAAGTAGAATAAAGTATTTCCGGCGGGAGCGTAAAGGCCATCTGCAGCAGCCCGCAGGCGTTTTCTGCTTTCATCGGGTCACAACGCACAAGCGATGTCGGCATCTTACGTAATGGCGGCATAGACCTACCAGATTTGATAAATGACCCCTGTAGATACTGCTTGCCCAAATCAATCACTTTAGTCAATGCTGAAGAACCGCAAACGCGGCAAGTCTTACGGTGGATTAGGTGCATCCCTATATCTCCTTTTTTTGATTTCTTCTTTCAAACGGATACCTACAGGCGCGATCAGTTTCGCCGAACCCAGTGCCTCAGCGATCCGTATTACCAGATTCCTAAAACCAAATTCCTTAAGCTTAGACTTTATTTGAGCCCATTCGGCCTCATCATTAACCAGGCTACGTATCTCCATAATATAGTGCGGCCTCATCTCTTTTGTCATTACCTTCAAAAAGGCTTTTTTTATTTCTGGCTCTTCTGCGAAAAGACGGCTCGCCAGTAACCTGTAACCATCTATATCAAGAAGAAATCTTTTTATCTTTCCTCCCGAGAGAAAGCTATCATTGTCTCCCCGGCACAAAACAAGCGGCTCCTTGACATACTTGAGGCTGCACCCTGATTTTCTAAAAGAAAAAAGCCTGAACACGTGGGCATACCCCGTCCCGCTGAATTCATTATTATAACCTAAAGAATCCCATTTTGCCCGCTTAAAAATCAGTGAACTGCAATAACTGAACAAGGCCCCTATGGAATGCGTCCTTACGAGATAATCCATAAGCTGGCCTCTCTGAGACAATTCAAAAACCGAATCTCCGGTTTCCTTCGAAAGCCATAGGCGGTCCCTGATCGGCTCCATCATAAAATTGCATTCCGTACGGTTACAAAGATAAATATCATTATCCAAATCTAGCTCTTTGATCATCCTGCCTACGGCATGAGGCTTGATCTTATCGTCACTCGACATAAGCCAGCAGTACCTGCCCTGCGCAAGTTCCACAGCCTTAGCTATATCCGTATCCACATCCATTCTCTTTTCGCGGAGGCAATAGCGGATACGGCTGAATCTTTTTTGGAAATTCCCTACCACTTCCCGGGTGTTATCGGTAGATGCGCTATCGACAATGACTATTTCGACAGAATCACCCGCCTGAGAAATTATGCTCTCCAAAGTCTCTCCGAGAAAATCCCCGAAGTTATAAGTAGGTATACAGAAAGAAAGCTTGATCTCCATCGGCTTAACGCAGAGTTGTTTTAATTTTCCGGAAAACGACTTCTGATTTATGGCTTAATAAATCAAGCGCCGGTAGATGCAAAAACTTTGAGTTTAATAGCGAAACCGGAATCCAAAACGGCGCTAAAACAAAATCTATCTTCCGCTGGTTTCTCTTTGACCAATCCCTGATTTTTTTCTTCAGTGGGCTGAATTTAAGTTCTCTGTCATAAAAATAAGGAGTAAATAAAGTAATATTGAAATTATTTAATTTAACGGTGCCCGAAAAACCGATTTTTTCCCCGAAACGATATAGTTCGCTCGGAGTCGTAAGGTTAATATGCTCAAGCTCCCTGGCCTCCACAAAATCATACCTGCATATCGTGATTACCCAGAAAACACCCTTTGGTTTAAGGATCCTGAATGCTTCGCGAAAAACATTCTCGTTTATGTATTGGGGCACATGCTCATAAACATCGTTATAGATGATGCAATCGAATGAAGAATCTGCGAAAGGCAAAGGGTCTTTCAGATTATGCACCCTGGAATCTATGCCGAGGTTACGCCTTGACCACTCAACTGCGCTGCTGGATCCTTCAAGCGCAACCGCCATGAAACCATTTTCCATGCAACACTTCACAAAGAGCCCCAATCCGCTCCCCAGATCCAATACCTTTCCCTGGCTACCGATAGTTTTTTTTATTTTTTCTACAAGCGGATGAAAAGCCGCCCAGCTCCCGGAAGGAACATTCTTAGCTACTTCCTCCCAACGGCTATTGTTTATGATACCGTAGTCTCCGGAAAATATTTCCCTCATTTTAAAATACATCCCTCTTTCAAATAATCAACTGCGCCTGTTAATGAGCCATAAAAAAATTGTTTATATCTATACATCCTATTCTTGGACTCGATCGTTTTAGGAATAACCGCATATTGCACCGTACGCAGGAAGCTTATCGTCAGCCTTTTCGATAATAACCATAAATAAAATAAAAAATGCCTCTTATCACATATTATCTGCTTGGTCAGCATTGCCGCTATGCCGTAGGAATATCTATACGCCTTTAGCTCCGGGACTTCGTCTTGCCTCCTATGATAAACCGTCAGATCCGGGCTATACAATATCCGCTCTCCAATCTTTTTTAGCCTGAAAAAATAATCACTTTCTTCTGCGGCAAAAAACCTTGCGCCTACACCGAATTTATCGTCATAAAACCCGCATTCATCAACCATCCTCTTTGAGACTATATGCGCGAGGCCTATGAAATAATTGAAGTCGAAATATCCTAAATATTTTTCTTTTTGATTTGAAAAGATATCTAAAAATGGCTTCCGGGTATCCGGATCCAATATCTTCGGGCAAAAAATATTTGCCTTTTTTTGCTCGATCAACCTGCCTAAGACCTCTAAAAAATTATTTTCCAGCATGCTATCATCATCCATAAGAATGATGTATTCTCCCTTTACGATTTTTAAGGCCGCATTCCTTGTCATGGAAAGGCCAGAGTTTTTTATGTTGCAAATATAGGTGATCTTATTATCGTTAAAACTAGCTACCAATTCTTTCGTATTGTCGGCAGAGGCATCATCACTGATAATAATTTCAAAATTTTGATAGGATTGGCTTAATACGCTTTCTATGGCCTTCTTAAGAGCATAAGAGCGGTTGAATGTAGAAATGATAATACTAAACTTAAGCCTAAGTCCTTTAATCATAATTTAGCTTTAATGCCATTTTTGCTTTCCTGGCCCTATTTTTTGCCTTAAATATCGCTTCCCTCATAAACAGAGGCATATAACTAAAAAACCATAATAAATAAAGCTTATATTTATTCATCCTGAAAGGAGGCAGATAGGGCCGTATTGCAGCCCTGGCTTTCTTAGTGTCATTAAGTTTTATACTGGCAAGCGATTCCATAAAGGGCAACACAGAATCATCGCGATATATTTTGGACGTAGCATTTAAAACATCTTCGTTTAAAATATAGGTATCGTCTTTTTTTAACAGTCTGGACTTGTAGCATTTTTTTGCTAAATCAGCATAAGCAGCTTGTAAATCAATATTCTTGATAGAAATACTCTCCGGCAAGGTCGCTCTCTCGCGGTAAAGGATCTTATTTACTGACCCGGGCAAGGACAATTCTATAAGCCGTAAATACAAGTCATAATCCTGCGAATATTTAAAAAATTCACGGTATCCGGATACCCGTTCTAAAAGCGAGCGGCGGAACATCATTGAGCCATGGCAAAAAATATTATTATGCCTAAGATTACGCATGATCTTTTCAGGCCTATTATAAATACAAACAAAGTCAAAAAACTTTCCTTCATCATCGATTATCTCACAACTACAGCCGGTAAATCCTATCTCTCTATTTTTATCTAAAAGCTCTACCTGGTATTTGAACCTTTCCGGCAAAGAAATATCGTCTGCATCCTGCCTGGCTACATATTCTCCTTTTGCGCTACGGATACCTATATTAAGGCTTTTTGTAAGGCCAAGGTTCTCCTGCCTTAAGAAAGCTATCCTTTTGTCTCTTGTTTGATAATCTTTGATTATATCTGCGGTATTATCTTTAGAACCGTCATCAATAATAATGAACTCAAAATCTCCAAAGGTCTGCGCAAGTATGGATTCAATAGCCTGCGCTACGGTCTTCTGGCTATCATAGGCGGACATGATAACGGATAATTTCATATTTGTCTTTCTGACAATGTATCGTGATAAACCTTTAACTCTTTTTCTGTAACCACGGGAATGCTGTAACGCTCCAAAACATATTGCCGCGCCTTTAAACCGACCTTTTTTTGTAATTCAATATTATTTTTTATTCTCAATATACCGGCGCATATGTCGTTAGACGATGTGCCGCATAGAATTCCGTTATCTCCGTCTTTTATTATCTCTACTATACCGCCGACATTTGTCCCTATAACGGCTTTTCCGCAGCTCATCGCCTCGATCAACGCCTTGGGATTACCTTCGTAAAATGAAGGGAGAATAAAAATAGGATATTTCGCTAATGCACCGGGTAAAAGGTTATTGCGGTAAACACCCAAAAAATTGACATTTGCGTTAATTATTTTTGTAAATTGCTCAAGCTCTTCCCTTAGTTCTCCATGCCCTATCAAATCAAGCCCGACACCGGCCTTTTTACAGGCCCCAATCAAAGAAAAAATATTTTTCTGGTGATTTAACCTTCCGATAAAAACTATCCTATCTTTAAATAAGCAAGGGGTATTTTTTAAATTAAATGCCTCTGTATCGATTATATTCGGCACGATAGAAATCTTATTTCTATCGATAGAAAAAGTCGAATGGATAAAATCTTTGATTTTCTTGGTGGTTACGATGATATGATCAGACAAAAAATAGGCTATCTTCGAAAATATATAAAAAATTACCTTCTCAAGCTTGGGGCTCTTTTCGGAAAGCAAGGTATAATAATGTTCGTACCCGCAGCGGACTAAAAGGCGCCTGCCTGTAACTAATTTCGCTACTAACGGTACCCAGGCACCCCACATCTGATTAGTCTTAAAAATATCGTAACTGGATAATATTTTTCTGAATTTGAATGGCAGCAAAAATGACCGTAAAAAAGCTAATTTTCTATTTTTGCTCTTTTTGATATTTGCGTATGCGGGTATAATTTTTATGCCTGGGAGCTGCCTGCCATAATCCAGGTCTTTTCTGTCTCCGTATGTAAAGAAAGCTACCTCAATACCGCGTTTGACTAAAATGTTATATAAAATTATCTCTCTGTCAAAGATCCCCAATTCATCCCATTTCTGCAAACTCATTTCGTAAGTAAAAAACAGGCAAATACGGACGTTGGCAAGTTTATCCTGTTTATTATATCTAGGATCTTTCATAACGGTATCTTACTGATAAAAATCGCCCTAAATATTATCCGTTTTTTTAATAATAACGTCGCTGAAAATAGTGCCGAATTTGTTAAAATAAACCAGTTCCCCGGGGAATAACTTTATTGTATCTTCCAATGTAATATTACTTACCGAATCAACGAAAGATTCCGTAGTCTTTTCGCCAGGAAAACTAATAATAATATGGCCTCCCGGAGCAAGCACCCTATTCCATTCCCCGGCAGCCTTATAAGGATCAAAAGCATGGTCCAGGGTATTGGCAAAGACTACCCTGAACTTAGATGTCCATTCTGCGGGTAATTCATCAAAACTGCCGATAAAAACATCTTTTCTTTTTCCATCAGGGTTTAACTCCACTCCCACAACGCTTCTTTCGCCGATTTTTTTAATATCGCTTGCGCCGAATAATTCTGTGAAAGAAAACCAGGAAGAAAAAGCATACCGCCTTCTCTCGAATAGCCTTACTATGAGCTTATGCAAAAAATTACCAAAGAAATATATCCTGAAGAGGTCTAATTCCCGGCCATTACGCGTCCCAAGGCATAAAACCGGCCCCTTGATTTTTCCGCCGCTACTCTTACGGACCACTTCGCTAAAACGCTGGACGCAGCGCGTACTGACTTTACAATAACGGAATTTAGTTTTTGACGCGGTAATCTGAATCTTACAATACTCTTCTTTTGATTGGCTATTTTTTATCCGCATTAACTCCTCCTGGATTAAAACTATTTTTCATAATCATGGGTTTTCTTGAAAACAACATTCAGGTACGGCAGAAAGAAAGAAACAGGAAAATCTAACCTTAGCGCGATAAACCTGATCAGAGATAAAAAAGGTAAAATAAAAATTTTAGATCTCATAGTCCGGCGCATTTTTTTAAAGAATGCGTACCCATAATCCATTTCTTCGGAGACATCTTTCACGACGAAAAATAAAGTTTTTGGCAAACAATCGTAGTAACTCGCATTCCTCCATCCCGTACCTGCACGCACAAATTCGGGAAAATCGACTCCTTTTAATTTACCGAATAATTTCGCATATATAAATGCCGTCTGCGCAGAAAACTTGCTTATAAACGGCAAGCCCACAGAATGCGACTCCAGCGGGTAATTCCTGTTGGGCGTATCTAAAAAGGCTATCAATCCGCCTGTCTTCAGCTTCCGGTAGTACTCATCGACATATATATATCTATTTTCAAAAGGCAAATGTTCTAAAACGGACGAAACAATGATTACATCAAAAAAATTATTTTCATAGGGAAGGCTTGTGGTCTCCCGGGAAGAAAAACAATCAACTTGTTTTACCTTATTTAAGCCCAATTCATCTACCTTCGTTTTAGTTACCTCTACAAGCAATTTATCAATATCATAACTATATATCTGGCCAAAACAATCTTGTTTATTCAATAATTCGGTAAATTGCCCTCCGGAGCAGCCTACCTCAAGGACTCTTAAGCCCTTATAACCGTGGGAATTCAAATAGTTAAAAAGGGGTAAAAGTAAATACTCCCGTTTTTCTTTATGCACGAAATACTCGGGCGTCCTGGCCAAACCTTTTCTCTCGATGATAAGCTCAATAAGTTTCCTGCTATAGACTGTTTCGTATCTATTGCCGCCAAAGATTAAAATGCGTTTATCGCCTGAATCTATAATTTGATAATCATGCACCCTGCGCTCTTCTCCCATCCGGCTTCCTTATTTTTTTAACACGCTTAGTATAAAATCTGCATATTTCCTGACCATCAAAGTCGCATTAAGGGGAAATGTTCTCATTTTTGGTTGGAACCCTATATATTGCTTCAACATCTTAAAAAGGCTTATCGCAAAAGTATCTTTTGTAAATTGTATGCCGAATCCCTCGCAACATTCAACTGCGCCTCCGCCTTCATCTATGAATAAAACCGGCAATCCGCAACATGCGCCTTCCAATTGATGCATGCCGCATCCTTCCCATCTTGCGGCAGTCAGGTATACATGATGCTTCTTTAGCTCACCGGCTAAGGCCATGCCTGATAAAGGAGGAATATAGCGGGTATTACGAAACTGCACTTTTGTAGGGTAGCTAGGGAGTTGCCCGATATAAGTAAACTCAAAACGCTGCTTCATCCAAGGGTCATCCAACAATTGGTCAAAATATTGATATATATCCGCGCCCTTCATGCAATTATCAGACCAGTGGTGCGTAACGATTTTTAAAGGCCGCGAACTATCCCAGACAGAATAACCTTGGGGATTAAAGATATTTTCATCCGCTCCATTTCTTATTACTATATGAGGAATCCGGCAATCAAAGCCCCGTTCAATATAATAATCGCGAATCCAATCACTTATAAAGACAACTGCATCAGCCAGCCGGCAAGACTTTAAGCGCAGCTTATCCGCCTTATAGATTTTCCCGCTTTTATCCGTATCATTGACTCTAAAGATAATCTTAGTTTTAGGATTACGGCGTTTATATTTTAATACATCATTATAGTCAAATGTACCGCTTCCTTTACGCGGATTAACCATTACCACCATATCTAATGCTTCTTCCAGATGGTCTGTGACTCTGGCGCCCCCTGATTCAAAGTAGTCTTTGAAAGAAATAAGAAATTGATTTCCCCCGCCCCAGGGGCCATTTCTGATTTTATATCCTAAAGCTATTTTAACACCTTCAAGCATCATGGTAACTATAGCCTATTATTTTTAGAACAGACCCAAGATCAGTTCTTCGTATTTTTTATTCATCACATCTGCCGTTGAAGAAAAATTATTCATTTTTAAAACAAAATCCCTATACTGCTCGAGCATTTTAAAAAGACTGATAGGAAAGTTTTCTTCTGTAAACTCAACGCCGAAACCCCGGCAACTTTCGACTATTCCTCCGCCTTCGCGGTTAAAAATAAGCGGTAACCCGCAACAGGCACCTTCCAGTTGATGCATACCTCCCGGCTCCCATCTTGAAGCAGTCAAATAAACATGATGCTCCTTAAGCTCATCGGCTAAGGCCATGCCTGATAAAGGAGGAATATAGCGGATATTCTTGAATTTAACCTCGCTAGACTTTGGCGTTATCCTGGGTAAACGCCCGATATAAGTAAATTCAAACTGTTCTTTCATCCAGGGGTCTTCCAATAATTTGTCAAACCATATGTATATATCTGCGCCTTTATTCCAATTATAAGACCAATGATGTGTTACTATTTTCATGGGGATCCCCGGTTCCCAGGGAGTATAACCTTCGGCATTAAATACTTCTTTATCTACGCCGTTTCTTATTACTGTATGGCGGATACCGCGGTTAAAACCTTTCTCGATATAGTAATCCCGCAGCCATTCACTGATAAAAACAACCGCATCAGAAACCTTGCAGGCCTCCAGCCTCAAGGTATCCCTGTCGCCAACATCATTTAACTTTGATTTATTACAGTCATTAACCCTCGTAATTACCTTGGTTTTTGGGTTACGGCGTTTAAATCTTATGATGTCCTTATGATTAAAAGTCCCGCTGCCTCTGAGAGGATTAATCAAAATAATCAGATCTGATCCTTCCTCTAAATGATGCACTATCCTGGACCCCTTCTTCTCAAAATAATCCTTAAAGGAGGCCAAAAACTGATTCCCCCCTCCCCACGGGCCTTCTCTTATTTCGTACCCTAAAGCAATCTTTATACCATCAAGCATCAACAAAGGTTTCACCTAATTCTTTTATTGTTACTATTTTCTTATCGGCGTTTATTTTTATTAAATTCTCAAGCCAGTGTAACCCATTTAATATAATTTCCCGGTCATGGAAAGCAATGACATTAGCTTCTCCTATATACAATAGGCCATTGCTTATCTTGCCGCTGGGACAAAGCGATTCCCTGCCGGATAAATACCTGATCCCATATTCAAAAGCAAATTTCTCGGTATTACTGTTCCAAACGTTTCCCGGGGGTATAAAAGTAAGGATCTGGCAGCCGAAATATTTACCAAGCAATTCCTGGGAAATTTTCATATGCTCTCTATGGACTTCCATGGGGATCCAATCCCAAAACTCTCTATGATAGGAACGGTTTGAAGAAAATAAACGCGGGAGGTGTTTTCCTATAACGCAGTGGGTAAGGCCATGATTCGCTATTTCTATTATCCCGTCCCGGAGAGCCTTTCTTAAAATTTCAGCCTCGCGAGGGAACTTCTCAAAAAACGGGATTAACGCACCGTCCTTCTCCACCCATGTTGCCGTGACTCCCACTGTAAGCCTTGCATTTTTATTTTTCAATATCGCAAATATGCCTTCCCATTCTGATACGCTGATCTCGCGGTAAGGCGATAGCTTCCTGAAGCCCGGTATATATTTCATAAAGAGGAAATTAGAGATAATAGAGACCGGTATGCTCTTTGAACCTAAGGATATGTAATCTTTACCGTAAGCCTCGTTTACTTTACTGGCAGCAAATATGTCGTCAATCCTGAAAGCCGCTATATTTTTTTGCATATGAAAAAGTACCCCATAGGGAATCTCCAGCCTTTTTCTTTCTTATCAAGAAAACTTACGATTTTTTTTGAAAAAGCTAAAGCAGGAAATAACAAAAACTTACCTGTTGTCCGATAACAATTTCTTGCTTTCTCAAAAAATAGATCCCACATTAATGAATAACGCCCTCCAAGGATAATGACCTTCTTAACCTCGAAATGCCTTGTAAGCAGTTGCTCCCAGGATTTAACCGTATATCTGACATTATCGACATCGCCATGCACAGGGTCTAAAAAGGGGACCGAAAAGATCAACAGACCGTCCTTCTTCATCACCCTTGCCATTTCCTCAAGCGCTCTTTCGACATCTCCCATATATTCCAAGACCTCGAATGAAACAACTACGTCAAAACAATTTTCCCCAAAGGGTAAATTAATAGCGTCTGCCGGAATTATATTCTTATTTTTTTGCGGCTTTATATCTATAGCGATAATGCTACCTGCATCTTTAAATATTGGATCGTACCGCCTATTCCTTGAACCTACATCAAGGACTCTACCCTTTACATATGACGAATAAAGCTTGATATTCTTTTCTAATAATTGCCGGTGCAAAGAACGGCTATAAAATTCGTTAATAAATTTAGGCATAATTTTTAACAAGCAATCAGCTCAGAATATAATTTTTCCTTATATTCCCTGATAATATTCTCCCAGGAAAATTTTAAGATATCTCTCCCCATGTTAAATGCGATCTTTTCTCTCAGGTTATTATCTTCAATAAGCAATTGGGATTTCCTGACAACCTCATCGATATCATCGATATCACAAAGTAAGCCATTATCAAGATCCCTGATTATATCAGGCGCAAGGCCGACCCTGGTGGTTACGAATGGAGTTTGGGTAGCCATACATTCCAACACGGACATAGGAACGCCTTCGATCTTCGACGTAATCAGATAAAGATCCAATATGCCGTAAAGTTTTGGCAATTCACTGCGCCTTACGAATGAATGCCTGTAGGGAATTTTTGAATCTTCAAGTTTATTTTTTACATACCCGCGGGCCGGCCCTGTAAGTAAAACATAAACCGGGTATTTTTTCGCTAGTGTTTTTACGGCTTCGCAAAACAGGTCTGGCCCTTTAATAAGTTTTGGCTCAAGGCCTTCGTCCCAGCCGATCCCATCCTTTTGGAAAGATCCGATAACGATGCTTCCCTGCGGAATGCCAAGTTTAAGCCTAAGTGTATTTTTTTCTTCTTGAGAGACAGGTTTAAAAAACCCTAAATCAATACCCACCGGGACAACCCTGATCTTTTCTTGCGGGATACCGATCTTTATTAAATCATTCTTTGTCTTATTGCATGCCGTATGCCATATATCGACAAATCCGTCTATTTTCTTAATATCCGCGAGCCTCTTGTCACCGGGAACAACATGAAAATACGTGACTATCGTCTTATTACTTTTATGCGGCATAATCAACCTGTTACATTCGGGATAAAAAGTATTTATCGATCCGTAATGGATTACAGAATTATAGATTCCTTTTTGTGTTACCGTAACCGAGGATTTTATCCCTATCCTATTGAGTGACTTTCTAATCTGTTTACCTATCTGAGTTATTATCCAATCATTATTTTCTGTTATGTAATAAACGTCATTTTTAAAAAGTAAATTTTTTATAAACGAATATTTAGTAATCATTGGGAATCGATTAAGCCGTAACAAATTTTCCCCCAGTTTTCTTTTGTTGCAAAGAGTTGCTTTTTTCATTCTTCCGATAAATCGAAGCTACAATTTTAAGCGAATTTCAAAACCCCTATCCCATATTCATTGGAATCAGCACAAGCGTCAAAAATATGAATTTTTATTTTATCATTGGAAAAAATTCTTATATTAACTTCCAATAAATCCTTAGAGTAGTGCGTAAGAGCATGACGCTCCCAATAGCCCAAGCTACCCGAAGGCACCGTTTCAAATGATATTTCCATGGGATTTTTAAATGACCGGAATCCAACGTTATGAAGCAAGTGAATCGTACCCCGATGGCACTCTCCTTCAATAAGTAATTTGTGAATTAAGTTATATGTATTAGCATTTTGAAATATAACATCGGGATTCCAAAATTTCCATATTTGCGATATTTTATTTGTAAAATCATCTCTGATGTATTCTACTGCTGGATCGCGATAAATTAATTCTCTTTTGTTATCTATCGTAATAATTCTTGCATTAATTCCTAAATATCGGCAAAGCCTTGCGATAATTACGGAGGAACATCCCAATTGTGTTCCGTATTCAACGATAACCTTAGGAGTATTCTGTTTAAGTAAAGCGATCCATACAGCTATATTTTCAAAACTTAATGTTTTATGTCTGTTTATCATTAACGCAGAGTCCTCCCTATATAAAAAATCTCTTACCAAATTATCAAGTTCATTTACGGAAAGAATCGTCGGGAAAAAATCTTTTATTTCATTTAAATAGCTTGATGGAATATCTCTTGCTTTAATCCATCCATTTTTTACGGCAAGTTGAACGGCTTCTCCTGCTGGCAGTAAAAAAAACTCCTGACGTTCTTCTATTGTCTTATCTGTCCATTCCCACCAGCAGATATTTTGCATAGCTTTTCGAATTGCCTCATTATCAAAACGCCATTTAATTCTACTTGAAGGATTTCCCGTTACAATAGCAAAATCCTCAACATCTTTTGTTACCACGCTCCCAGCCCCGACAATTGCACCGTTACCGATACGAACACCAGGCAAAATTATGACACCATTACCAATCCAAACATCGTTTCCTATTCTAGTATAGTTACGATGAATATCTGGATGTTCTTCGTGAAAGAAGGTACCAATGGGAAAATTAGCTGTACGCTTTGGATAATGGTCCCCATTACAAACTATAAATTTGACATTATCTGCAATTGAACAGAATGAACCAATAACTAATAAATCATTAGAATGAAAACCGCTAAAAGTACTGTGACCATAATAACTCCACCTATCGACAAAAACATACCCACGATTTTCATTATTCCCTATGAGGATAATCCGTTTTTTACTGATTTCGTATTTATAATTTTCTTTTTTTCGAATAGCCGATTGACAACCTAATAACTTATTTTTGATATTCCTGGATGTACGCATAAAATTATTCATATTTAAAAAGAGGGCTTTCGTTATACAACATTAACCTAACTACTTCGTTTAAATGCTCCACTTAACGCTTCAGACTTTTTATCGGTTACCCCCTTTATCAAAGAGTCGTTTTTTATACTACCAACAGTTCCTCGTTGTATCTCCATTTTAGGCGGAAAATTACTGATCAACAATCAAGTTATAACATATATCCATCCAGCGTTTTTTTTGTTTAGATGCAGCGTATTTCCTTATGGCTCTTGAGATAATAGGCATATTAAAATACCACTTATGATAATACTTTACTATTCCACCGCTGCTACCCCTACCAAAATGAGAAACAATTAATTTTCCATTATCAATATAATATTCTTCACAAATTATTTTATTAAATGGCCCATCCTTAAAGTCCCTAGTGTTCTCAACGGTGAATATCCTTCCCAGGTAACCGTTATTTACAAATTTCGGCATCCATTCCCAGCAAGTGTCCTGGCCTTTTAAAATATCTTTCGGCATACAACTTATCTCAAGCTCTTTATAAATCTTAGTCTCAAACAAGACGGCAAATTGGAATGGAAAATCGTATGGCTTTAATCCACTCCTGCCCTGCGGAAGAGGCGTCCCTATAATCTTTATTTTTTCGTTCAGGCCGTTAATCAATGCCTCATCCCAGTTTTTTAATAGAAAAATGCAATCGCTATCTAAAACAACTGTATATTCCGTATCTGCCATATCGATTAATATATCTAATGCTTCTGCATGGGCATAAGAAGCATGCGCATGTTGAGCGCGCCTGAAATTAACGAAGATATTTTTATTCGTATCCCCGATCCGCTTAAGCTCATCCACCTCTTTTTTCCTTGAACCGTTATCATTTATTAAAACCTTGTATTTATTTTTAGTAAGTTTTTTTAGGGCGAATAGGGATAATTTTATGAAATCCAATGTGTTATAGTTTGTAATCAGGACCGAAAGCAAATATTTATCTTGCATAATAAAAACTTACCTCACGGAGTTTTTACACCTATTTTAATATTACGGAATTGCGATTCATAGAGTAACTTGTAAGTCGGTGATTCCGATAAAAGTTTATCATGCCTGCCTATCGCTTCGATCTTCCCTTTCTGCAAAACAATAGTTTTATGCGCGTGAAGTACCGTAGATAGCCTATGCGCGATAATTATCGCGGTTGAATTCTCAAGCACCCTATCGATGGCTATCTGCACCTGCCTCTCTGACTCGCTATCCAAAGAACTGGTAGCTTCATCAAAAATAATGATTTCCGGATCAGAAACAATAGCCCTGGCTATAGCTATACGTTGGCGCTGCCCCCCTGAAAGACGCACACCCCTATCCCCGACGTAAGTTTGATAACCATCGGGTAATTCCATAATAAAATCGTGCGCATTGGATATTTTCGCTGCCTCCCGTATCTGATCATCGGTAATCCGCCCCCTCCCATAACGAATGTTATTTTCTATTGTATCGTTAAATAATAAGCTCTCTTGGGGCACCACGCCAAAAATTTTACTATAATCAGAAACCTTCAAGGTCCTTAAGTTGGCACCGTCAATCAAAATTTTTCCTTTCTGGGGATCGTAAACTCTTAAAATCAAATCCGTCAAGGTAGACTTACCTGCTCCGGAAGGGCCGACCAGAGCCACTACTTCGCCTTTATTGATGGTTAAAGAAACATCTTCAATTACATTAGCCGCGCCATAAGAAAAAGAAACATTATTTAATACTATATTCTCCCGGAAATCCGTCTTGATAATATTGCCATCCAAAACAAAGGGTTTCTCCGAAAATAACTCCGCCAAGCGCTCATAAGAAGCAAGCATTGCTTTTGCCCAAATAAAATTAACCGCGAAGTTATTTATAGGCACGATAAGGAGGCGCCCGACATAAATAAATAACAAGAATCCCTGAACGGATAAACTGTGGCGCATCAATTGGAACACGGCGATTAAAAATATTCCCGTAAAGGCGAAGGAGTCTAAAAACTCCCGTGCATGCGGCTCTACGTGCCGCACAACCCCCTCCCTGAAACTTGCGATCCTTACGGCTTCGATATCTCTGCCAAGCTTATTTAATTCATAGCTCTCGGCTCCGAAAGACTTGATTACGCGGATACTGGTAAAAGTCTCTTGTAACGTAGTAGTTAAACCCGCAGTCCGGTCAAAAAGGCCCCTGGTATTCCTTTGTACGGGCTTTTTAATAAAGTGGGAAAAACCGAAATGGACCGAAACCATCCCTATGGCCGCGATAGCCATCCAGTGACTGGTGCTAAACAGATAAGTGCCATAAATAATGATTAAAAGAGTATAATTAATCCAGCATTGAATTAATGGCCCCAATCCTTGGCCGGTATTTTCTGCATCCTGGGTTATACGCGAAATAAGCTCTCCTGATTTTTGCTTATGGAAAAAACCTAGATTCAAAGACAATAGATGGCGCAAAATATCCAATCTTATCATTGCAGTGGCTTTGCCGCGGATCCATCGCGTTACCAATAAGGAAAGATAATTTAAAACGGAAGCAAAAAATACAGATGCAATAAATAAGGTAAAAAGAATCCCCAGGTTTGCCCATAGATTCTTAGCATCTATATGTGCGAAATCTAATATACTTTTTTTTACTTTCTTGCCTATATAATTTAAGTCGAAAAAATTGGCATTTACTTCGCTCTTAGTATCAATGTTTTTTATCGTGCCTATCCCGCCATCCTGGGCATCCAAGACTACTTCCATTACGCCCGAGAGAATTAACGGTTGAATAACGGTAAAAAGGTTAGCTAAAAGAGTAAGGAGAACCAAAAGGGCTATCTGTTTACGCAGGGGGAACGCATACCTGCGTACCAATGATAAAAATGTGGGTTTCGTTTCCTTAGCTACCATCGCATCCCCCTTAACTTATGAGTAAATCATCCCAGGTCAACGGGCTATCGGCATTAACGCGCTTAGCCACCCGTTTACCTAGAATAAGATGGATATATCGCGGCAGAATACCATGGCCGGGGCCTTTAATAGTAATATTATCGAGAGTGATCTTCTCGCCAGATTTTATAGGTTTAGTAGTAAAAATGCTTTTTCTCTGTTTATTTATCGTACCATACTCAACAGGCTTTTGCTTCTTGATACCGCTACCTAACGCGCTATAAATGCTATTACGGTCATCTACTAACTGGGCCATCTCTTCCGGAGTGGAAGAAAGAATATGGTCTGTACCTTCGAACTTCTTATTTAAAGTAAAATGGCGCTCAAGTATATGCGCGCCCAATGTCATGCTCATAATAGCAACCAGCTGGCTGATCGAATGGTCGGAATAGCCCACCGGGACTTTAAAGGCCTGCCTCATGGTATGCATCGCACGAAGATTAGCATCTTTGGGATCGGCAGGATAAGAAGAAACACAATGCAGCAAGACTACATTTGGATTCTCTTCTAATGCGATAGTCTCCAGCGCCTCTTCAATTTCAGCCATTCCGCTCATGCCGCAGGAAAGAATAATAGGCAGCCTCTTAGAAGCCACATACCGTAAAAATGGCAAATTGACTAAATCAAAGGAAGCTATTTTAAAAGCCTTTACGCCAAGCTCGCATAATAGATCGACATCGCTTTCGCTGAATGGAGTGGATATAAGCGGCATCTTGATATCTTTGGCATAATCAAATAAAATTTTGTGATCTTCCCGGGAAAGCTCTAGCCTCTTAAAGGTCTCATACGGAGTCTCTTCCATATCCAGCGTTTTATCTGCATATTTTGCATTTTTGGCGGTCTTCGAAACTCTGGCCTCAGCTGAAAAAGTCTGTAATTTAACGACTTCACAGCCGCATCTTTTCGCCTCAGAGATAAGCTGTTTAGCCAAATTCACATCGCCATTATGGTTGATCCCCATCTCGGCGATGATCAACGTAGGATTCTCCTTTCCTACCTTATAATCGCATATTTGGACCTCTTCATTAAATCTGAATTGCTCGCCTGATTTAATATTTTTATTGATCACATAATGCTCCGATGTCAATAAATCAACAATATCCCTGGCCTTAGAAAACATTACCTGCATATCGCCGTAAATGAATTCTGCGCTGCCGCCTACTGTATGTAAATTTTTAATCAAGCTTAAGATAGAATTAACCCGCATCAACTCGCCTTCGTATGCATATTTTAAGATCGGGTTTACCGAAGTGAATCTTCTAGTAAACCCCTTTACGAAATCTTTCTCCTTTGCCAAGCCGAAAGCGGAGAACTGAGACAAAGTTTCCCTGACCAATCTCTCCTCATCCATTTCGGCTAAAAATGGCTTGTTATTATACGAAATCTCAAAAGTAAGCATTGTCTTGCCCTTGGGGTAACCTATATCGCTGAACTTCTTCTGTTCCGATACGCGATGAAAATAGCAATCGTCATGAGCGAAATAAACAGACTGGACCCCTTCGGGCAAAATATATTCTTTATTAAAAACTAAATATACTATTATAATCGAATTAAAATCAAGGGTGCATTTTATTCCCAGGGTATCACAAAGGCGATCAAGCGGTATTGTCGAGATGACAATCGCGTCTTCGGTATCAATAGCTTTGCCGTTTTCAAAAAATATTTTTTTTATCCGCGAATCTTCCAAGAACAATTTTGTTACTTTATGCCTTAAAAAAACCTTTCCTCCTTTTGCTATGATTTTATCGGCTATACGCTGCATCACGCTTCCCGAGCCGTATTTTGCAGCCGCTGAAAACTGGTTGTGCCAGAACGAAGTATATTTTTTACGTATCTCTATCCTTTTAGGAGCCCAATTTGTAGACATATCTTCGGGAGATATGCCCCAGAGTTTTTTAGTATATTTCTCAAAAAACAGCTCCTGTAAGGTAGGCCCGAGGATAGCAATCAAGCATTCCTTGAAATTCTGGGCTCGCTTTAGATTCTCCGGCTTCCGCTCCTTAAGTTCTTTCTGCACCTGATCTTTTATTTTGGAGGGAAACTTACTGATCGACTCATAAGATAATGGATAATCATAAAAAATACCATCCTTGTAATTTTTCGAATAAAATTCCTTTTCGACCAGCAAATCCGCAAAATAATCCAGCCATAGTTTTTTCATTTCCTCGTCGTGCGTATGAAAAATATGGGGGCCGTAATCAAAAACCATACCGTCTATCGATTCACTGGCTGCTAAGCCGCCGGGCACGATCCCGGCATCATATATTTCTGTCTCGACAGAGCGCTCAACCAGCCCCAAACCGGTAGCTAAGCCTGCCGGCCCTGCGCCTATAATTATATTTTTTTTCATCTTCATTATGCCGCCTCCTGAAAATTACATTTTAGGATAATTCCGATCCTTCCAGATAGACTCTGCCATTAAAAACTGTTCTTCAGTATCAATATCAAAAACTTCTAAGCCTTCGGGTATCTCTATATAACGCAGGTCATTCCAATCCCAATACCAGCCATGTTCTGCAAAATATGTTTTTTTAAAAAAATAAAACAGATGCGCAAATTCATACACATAATCTACTTTTTTGGTGTTTATCGTAGTGATGCCGCGGCTCCAATTTATAGGCTCTCCGTTAGGATGGACTAAATAATTCTTTTTTTTGACCACAGCAAAACTTGGCCTTCTATCATGGGTACATTCTTTAAGGAAATTAACGATAGTATCCACTTTCAAGAAAGGAGCGCAGGCATTAACCTGTAAAAAATAATCATAAGGCTGGGATAAAAGAAATTCGTATATTTTAGCTGCCGGCTCATCGACATTCGCAGACTCGTACGACCTCTGCACAAAAGTAACATCGTACTTCTGGCATTTCTCTTTAAATATACTTTCAAAACCTGCAAAAAAAACATTATTTTTTAATTTTGAGAGCTTCGCTAAAAAAATATCCGTCAAAGTAGTATCGTGGAATGAACGGACCATTTTTTCCGGGCAGCGCTTGCTTGATGTACGGGCGCACGACCATACTCCAATATCTGTATTATTCACTGGATACCCTCCTTAGTATTATATCGGCAATCCATAATCCCGCCAGGCGCTGTAATCAAATGGATGTGAAGGGAAAAATACCCTTTTGATACGAGTTAGATGCCGGAAAGATTTACGGTTATCTGCATCCGTAAAAACCCACAACCGCGGAATCCCTGCAATATCTGCCCCTTCGTGGCCTGTATACTTAAAAATTAGCTCCCAGCCTTGCTCTAAAAGTTCCCTGCCAACCCTTAGTTTATGGGCCGGTTTCCAGAATTCATTATCTCTTATATATAAAATCCCGTTTTTTTTCACTATCCTTCTGAACTGCCTCAATAAAAACCTCAAAGTCTCTTTGTTAAGTTCTTGCAGGACTTGTACACAAATAATCAAATCGAAATATCTATCCGGTAAAAGATCCAATTTCCATGTCGGAAGATGATAAAGCTTATCTCTCATCGAATAAAAACCGGGATCGCAGAATCTCTCCGGGCCATAAAAATATTCAATTAATTTATCCGGAAAAAGCAAGCTGTAAACATCGTTTTGCAGCATGTAAAGGCTCTCTATCGCATCTACGGAAAATAAATTCACGCTTCCCTGAGAGCACCACTGAAAAGCCTGCCTGCCTATACCAGAGCCAAAGTCCAAAATATTATCTACCTTTGTACCGGTGATATTTTGAAACTTATAATCTATAGCCGTATAGAGGGAAAGCGGATAAAAATCGTAATTTTTGAAGTATTCGTGGAACTGGTTCTTATTCTTGTTTGAGAGGGCCTCTCTATTCAATCGTAGGAATTTCTCTCTTATATTCTCTGCGACTGTTTCGTCTATTTTCCAGCCCATATCTTTAAAACGACCGGACTTGAATTGGCAATACCAATGCAATACATAATAAAATGTCTCATAAAAATCCAGGTACTCTCTTCCTCGGGGAGCCCAAGGGCGCCGGCTATCAGGCAAAAGTTTAGCCTTATTCACAAATACTTCAAGCCAGCGAGAAAGATATTCATTCGAATCATCCAATTCCCTCTTTATGCAATTTCTTAATTTATCGATGCTTATTTTTTCGGCTATCTTATTCATTGAGAAATTCGTAAAAAGTAATATGGCGCATGCCTTCCAATGGGAGCGCAAATTCAAACGGCTCGAATATATTAATAAATTCTATTTTGTCGTATCTGAATATCTGCTTAAAGTTTTCAAATTCATAAGGAGGACGCATAAATTTCTTCTTATTTTCTATAAAATTGAAATTAAAAACAGCTCTTGCTTTTTTGAAAAACTTGGCATAATGCCTTAAGGAGCGGAAAGTATACAATGAGCTGTATTCAAGGCTTCCCAGCATAGACATATCCATACCGATAAAGTATATCTTTTTAAAACCCATATAATTTAAAATGGGAAATAAAGCAATAGCCGCAGAATTAACGGAGCCATAGCCGTTCAACATAAGGCAACCGTTAACCTCTTCGGGATTAAAATACTTTTCCAACTGGAAATTTTCTTTTATAAGCCTGTCGCCATAAACAAATCTTTCGTTCTTAAGCTTATTTAAATAAGCAAACCTTTCTTCGGATTTTATCCGCGTAATTATAGCTGTATTAGGTAATTCCGGGAGCAGAGAGAAAGGCGAATTCTCCAATACTACATGGTTTTTAAATTTATATTTTTTATGCGGGCTCCTTTCGGGATTCCATACCTCAAAATAATTATCGAAATTATCTTTCAAATCGTAGTATTGCCGGAGATAATCCGGCTTTAAAAGCCTTGATAAATCTATGCCGGCTAGCAAAGACTGGTATATTACCTGCTGCAAGGCATTAGCGTGGCATTTCTCCGGAAAAAACATCAAAAAAAAGTCGGGAATAAGCTTATAACTTAAAAAATACGGAGTCAAAGACTTGGATTCTAAAAAAATAGTATACTTATTTTTGTCTATTAAGCCCAAATCAAGGTTATTCTCTATTATAGAAGGTCCTCCCATAATAACTACGGCGGATTTTCCTTCGTATTGTTTTTTTAACCGGATCATTTTAAAAATAAAGTTCGTTAAAATATTCTTTTAAATTCTTAAAATCTCTGCTATATTTTTTTATCTTAAGGTAATCGTCTTGATAATCAACATAGAGCCTGCCTTGATAATAACGGTTAATATAGCGCGCCATATCCCTAGCGTTATCTTCTCTCCTATAGTTAACAAAATTTTTATGCACGCGGTGCATACCGTTAAAAAACCACTTGTCAAAACCTAACCATAAAGGAATCAATCCCCAAATTACCTCTAATGACGTGGCGGAAAATGGCAATTCGATTACATCATAGATCTTATATTCTTCTAATTTCCAGGAAAATCTTTCTAAAAATTCCCTGCTTACAAAATGGCTGCAGCTGGCGCCATACCATTCAGGATCGCCAGAGCGATGGAATTTTAGCGCCCCTTCGCTTGAATAAGAAACTGTATCCTGTAATCTCCTTCTTCCCCCGCTGGTATAAATATAATCGTCATCCCTTTTCAGACAGCCTTTACTATAAAACATACCGAAATGCTCTCTAAAAAAAATACTTAAAAGCGCCTGAGTTTTAATCCATAAGAAAAAAGTCCCGTTAAGGCTTGCAATAAATTGTTTCTGGATAGGCCCTTTAAAATTTTTGACGTTAGGATAAAATAAATTAACCGCGCGCATCCATAAACCATCATGCCCCCAAATATCCGGGACATGATTCTGCTGTTCTGTTTGAAAATCAGACCTGCATAAATCTAATTTTTCTTTGAAAACGCGATCTCTGCAAAACACCGCCAGGGATTCCTTTATCATCTTGTCGTGAAAAGAATTCATTTCGGTTTTATTTTTAAAACTGGCAAAATTGCCAAAAAACCTGTCTTTCGGGATACGCCTTTTTGCATGCGAAGCGGTAATAAAATGGGCGCCGTATTGTTTGGCAAACCTTAACGTGTCAGAAAAAACAGTTTCTCCGGTAAACAAAATCCCTTCGCCGGCAAAAATCAAGTATTCGTAGTCTTTCCATAAACCGGACCTGATGAATTTATACCAGGCTCCGGAGTCCAAGGCATGGTCATTTTCAAAAAAAACCTCATAAGTATTTGCCCTTCCCATCCTGCATACCTCGACAGTCCTCGGATCGTAAGGATCAAGCTGGCTATTTATATTGTATTTTTTCGCTAAAGAATAATACTCATCAAAATATTCTTTATAAAGCCGGCTTTGCGCTGTCGTACCATCGCCTTTCTGATGGATAAAAAAAATATCAAAATCTTTAAAATCCTGTGCCATAGTCGTGATTAGAGTAGACATCACCAACCATGGCTTATGATGCACGCAAAAAACTAAAGCGAGTTTATTCTTCATTAATTTTCACGAAAGGAAATTTTCTTCTAATATATTTAAAATACGGTTACTGCTCTTGCCGTCCATAAAGCCGATAAACTTCGCCACATAATCATCACGGCGTTGAGGATCAAGCTTCAGGCCCTTAAAAGCCTCTTTGAAATCTATTTTTTGCTTATAAAGAAAAAAAACGCGATTAACCCCGGGAAAATTCAGGAACTCGCCCGGTGAATTGAAGCATTCTTCTAAATATTCGTAGATATTGCCCCTATAATCAGAGAATTGGTATCTCATGGGGAAAACATGGATCGATAAAACCGGTAATTTACAATACACGGCTTCCATAATGGATGAGCTATTAAAACCTACATAGACATCGGAAATACACATCAATTCAAGAAGGGTAAAAGGCAAATACCCCCGGTCATAAGTATAAAGATCGCAACCGGTTTTTATAAAATCGGGATCATTATTCTTTTCTCTGGATTTACAAATCAAGAGGTAGTCATTATCTTGACAAAACTTTTTTAAGCTAAAAAATAACTCCTGGTAATTCGGTATTTTTCGATAAGTTAAATAGGCTTTCAGGTAAAAAGGCAGTTTCCAAAAAATCTTAGGAGAAGAGTACATATCGATTAACAAATTTTTCAGGAACCGTAATATTTTTTCCTTTTTTGATCCAAAGATCCGGAAATAATACTTGTAAAAAAAATTCGGGACGTAGTTAACGTTCCCCACCGGGTCGAAAAAAACTATCATTTTTTTGATGTTCGTAAGCCTGTATTTTTCCAGGATTGCTTTTTTGTCAAGTTTCTCTACACTATCGAGCTCGGGCCATCCCACGACGTAGAACTTCTTACTAAGTTCCATAATTTCGCTGTCTGTAAGCTTAAACTTTCTTTTAAGGGCGCTGACTATGCCCTCTTTCCAGTATTCGCTCAAACAAAAAAATCCGTCAACCAGCCTAAAACAATCGAAACTCAGGATTTCAGGCAATACGCATATCGCATCATGGGTAGATTCTAGATAAAAAAACTTGACCCCCCTCTCCTTAAGGCTCTTTAGCAACGCAGAACCATCGTTATTCTCACTACTTGAAAATGCCAAGAGGATATTGCTAAGCAGAATCTTTATATTATTTTTATCCATAATTACGGGTATCTCACCGAAATTATCGACATAATGGATCTCCATCCGGTCATGAAATGGATTAAAAGAAGGATCATAGTTCTGCGCTGCCTTCATTCCGAAATTCATGGTTTTAGTGGTGATCAATACGGGGATCATCCTCCCGCTTGATAGCATCTCTTCTATAATCGGTAATAAAACCCTTAGCTGGCTAATCCTTAAGACAAAAAAAGCTATTTTTTTCATATTCCTTTACCAGATGCTAAGGCCTCCATCAACTATAATGTTCTGCCCGGTTACATAGCTTGACGCATCAGAAGCTAAATAAATTAAAGCACCAACTAATTCTTTTGCTTTTGCCATTCTTTGCATCGGGACCCGGCTGGAGTAGGCCTGTATAAAATATTTATCCTGCTTATTCTCTACCCCTCCGGGAGAAATAACATTTACCCTGATCCCTTTATCTGCCCAATAACTAGCCAGGTATTTAGTTAAACTGATCACTGCCCCTTTGGAAGCCGAATACACAGCAGGATTATTAGTCCTTTTGCCTGGAGCATCTGATTTTTTATAGATCCTGTGGTCTGTGCCTAACAGGCCATATATTGAAGAAATTTGGATTATCGAGCCTCCGGAGTTTTGTTTAAGCATGACCTTACCGGCCGCCTGCGAACACAAAAACACCCCGGTCACATTTACCTCCATCATCCTTTGCCATTCTTCTGGCGAATAGTCTTCAAAACGCGCGTGCAGCAACTTAGGGTTTTGCGAACGATAACAAGCACTATTTATCAAAATATCGATCCTGCCAAATTTGTTTTTTACGCTCTCCGCCATCTCGGAGACTGAAAGCGCATCCGCAACATCACAATGGAATCCCGCAGCCTTAACCTGATATTTTTTCTTCAACTTCAGCGCAAATCTTGCGCATTCTTCCGGATTTAAATCCACTGCTGCTATATCCGCTCCCTCCTCTGCTAACCCAAAACAAAAATTCCTGCCTAATAAACCTAAAGCGCCGGTGACAATAGCGGTCTTTCCGGATAAAGAAAATTTATTTCCTTTATTTTTTTTCATAAGGCCTTCCTTTTAAAGAAATTTTTCTTCTATTACATCAAGGATCCGTTTGCTGCTTTTTCCATCCTCGGAACCAATAAATTTGGCGATATATTCATCCTGGCTTTGGGGATTAGTTTTCAATCCGCTAATCGCTTTAGCAAAATCTATCCTATCCCTGTATAAACGATAGACCTGGTTGACACCGGGAAAATTCAACCATTCGCCCGGAGTATCAAAACATTCTTCGATGTATTGATATGCTTTTCCGCCATATTCCCTGAATTCATATTTAGCGAGAAAGATGTTGATAGATAAGACCGGCAGCCTAAAATATGCCGCCTCTACAGTCGAAAAACTATTAAATCCCACATAAACATTAGAAATGGATAATAACTCAAGAAGGGTAAAAGGAAGATAGCTTCTATCGTAAGTATATAAATCACATCCGGATTTTATAAAATCTCCATCATTATTTTTTTCCCGTGATTTACAAATCAATAGGTAATCGTTTTCCTTACAGAATTTTTGAAGGTTAAAAAATAATGCCTCATAATTCGGCACTTTTCGATAGGCAATGAGGGCCTTCAGGTAAGAAGGAAGTTTCCAAAGCATCCCGGGAGAAATCCATATATCCCCGCTTAAATTACGCAACATCCTTAATAGCTTTTTTTTACCTGTCTGGCTCATGCAAAAATGGTATTTATATAAAAAATTGGGGACATGATTGACATTCCCTACCGGATCAAAAAAAACTATTTTTTTTCCTTTCTTTAAACCGTATTTTCCCAGGATTGCTTCTTTATCTAATCCTTTAACACCGTCTAGTTCGGCCCATCCTACTACAAAAGACTTATTCCGTATTCCCAGGATATCCTCCTCTGAAAGTTTAAGTTGCCGCGCAAATGCCTCAACCATACTCTCTAGCCAATACTGGCTCTGGCACAAAAAACCGCTCACTAAATCCAAGGATTCGCGAGAAAATAATTTTGGCAGGTTCGCTACTTCTTCAGTGCAATATTGTAATAGAATATATTTGATGCCTTTTTCTTTTAATCTTCTCAATAAACCAGACCCGCTGTTATTTTCGTAATCCAGATTCGACAAAAAAGGTAAAATGATATTGCTAAAAAGCACTTTTATATCTAATCTCTCTAATAAAGCGGATATCTCATCTATATGCTCAATATAATGGACCTCCATTTGATCATGAAAAGGATTCAAGGCAGGATCATAATTCTGTGCCGCTCTTATTCCGATATTCATAGTCTTCGTGGTAATTAACACAGGGACTATCCTGCCGCTTAAAAGCATTTCTTTGATAACCGGCAGAAAATTCCTAAGTTGATTATTCCTTAATATAAAAATTGCGACTTTTTTCATAGTTTGATAAATTTAGTGCCTGTTGGCTAAAAACTCCACAAACTTAAAATCAATTTCATTGTCAATATCAATAGAGCGTTCTTCCGGCATCACATAAAGCGCAGTTTTCTTCAAAAATAAGCTATCATTTTTCAATAATGCCTGTCTCTTCCAGGCATAGATAGAAGCATTCATATCAAAACACTTCGGAGAGTTTTGCCGGCAGGTAATCGGCGGCTTAGTTTTTTTGGATAATCCGATACGGCCGCCTGGATAGATCTCTATCAAATTAAAATAAGGGGACCTCCTGGCAGGCATAGCAGTAATCACATTACTAGCATGCTTCTTTATTAAAATCTCTACGCAATTCCTGATATCTTCTATTGTTCTTAACGGCGAAGTAGGATCAAGATCAACAATAATATCAAATTTTGTATTAAATAACTTTTCGCATTCAAGCAACGCATGCCTTATAGATGGTAATTTCGGGCACGTATCTCCGGCAAGCTTCTTTGGCCTCAAAAAAGGTACTTCCGCTTTATATTTTTTAGCGATACCGGCAATCCTGGAAGAATCAGTGCTGACTACAACATGCTCAAATAAACCTGAGGAAATCGCCTGCTTGATAGTATGCGCGATTAAAGGTTTACCCAGCAAAGAACGTATATTCTTACCCGGCAGGCCCTTTGAGCCGGCCCTTGCGCAGATAATACATAATATTTTCATAGCTCTATCCATTTCCCTTTTTGCGCTGACTTACGCACTGCCTCGATTATCCTCAAAGTTACTTCTGATTCTTTTAAATCCGGCAGCAAACACCGCTTAGGCCGATTAATAAAATCATCTAATTCCTGAAGAAACAGCTTATTTCTTTCCACGCTATACGGTATATTTTTTACCGCGGAACCAACCTGGGAACACCACTTACCCCGTATTAAATCCAAATGCACGCTTCCTTTTTTAGCGTTTATAACTATCCTGCGTTCCGGGATACGATTCAAATAATCCAGGGTAACCTGCACAAATCCGCCTGAACGCATCTGGCAAATCAGGAGGCATATATCATCACTATCTATCTTTAAGGAACTTACTTTTTTAGAAACAGCAACCAGCTTTTTTACCGGCCCGAACAGATACGTGATTAAATCTATCTCATGCGAAGAATCCAAGAGGACGCCGCCGCCTTTCTTAAAGGAAGCGCTATAACTCTTACGATAATCTCTCCATGGACGCCATATCGGCAGATATTGCCCAAAAACAATATTTGCATTATAAAGAGGCCCAAGAGAACTTATCCGGCGCTTTAAATCTAAAATCATAGGATGATAACGCAGGCAATAGCCAACACGATAATTACCTGTTTTAATACTATCTGTACCTATCTTATTTCTAAATTCCGAATGGTTAATCGCCAGGGGTTTCTCTACCAGGGCCGGTACATTATGCAAAATACATTGCCTTAATTCCTTTACATGTTTATAGGTAGGAGAAGCAATCACTGCAAATTTCGGTTTTTCCATAGCTATTGCCTTGGCAATATCAAAATAGCATTTATGTTTTTTAACTTTTTGCGAAGTGACTAGCGCGACCTCGTAACCAAGAGATTCAGCATTCCTGGTATGTCTTGCGCCTGCAGAACCAAACCCGACTACTAAACACTTTTTATTATTGTTCATATTCTTAATAATTCCTCTCCGGAGGATTCAGGTAATAGCCGACCGTATTTAGCAAACATCTCCGCGGATCTTTTATCGGAATTGATTAAAACGGCGATCTTCCTGGTGATTTCCTTAGCCTTTTCTATATCTCCTAAGCCCTGATAACAACGCATTAAACAATGCCAGGCAATAATATGAAAAGGAAAATGTATGACGATATCATTAAAAATTTCTATTGCCCGGGTAAAATTTCCGTTTACAATATTAGGATTATGAATAAAGTTTACATCGATGTTCGCCTGATAAGCAAAGGCATTTAATTCTTCGGCGGTTATTTCCTTGGTATCAAAATTTCTTTTTGCATAGGAGGCGTTAACCCCCCAATACAATTCACCTGTTATACAACCCATCTGCAAAAACTGATTGTACATTTCTGAGCCTAATAGAGGCGTTGCTATGCTGAATACTGACCAGTCCGCATTTAAATATTTGGCATATTCGACAGTCTCCATCATTTGCTCTTTTGTCTCTCCGGGGAATCCTAAGATATAATAACACCTGACGATAGTCCCTTTATCTCCTAAATACTCCACATATTCTTTAGCTTTTTTTAAATTACAATTCTTCTTGATAACATTCTTCTGGACATATTCAGACCCTGATTCGATAGCCAGACAAGCTACTTTCATGCCGGAATTAATAAGAGCATCCAATACTTCTTCGCTTAAAGTATTAATAGACAGCGCATTAGGAAACTGCAACTCCAGGCCTGGAATATTAAGTTCTTTAAAAGCAGAAAGTAAATTTAGCGTTCTTTGTTTATCTTGCGTAAACATATCATCCTCTGGGATAAATAGCGTTATTTCATACGCACGATACAGGAGCTTTACTTCTTCTAATATATTTTCAACTGAACGATAGCGCACCCTTCGGCCATGAACCGTATGGGCAGCACAAAAAGTACAGCAAAAAGGGCAGCCCCTGCTAGTCATGATGGTGGCGCATCTACTTTCTTTAGACTCGCCTATGTTCCGCTTTCGCCCCTTAGAATTGATATAAGCCGCCATATTTAAAAGATCCCAATCCGGAAAAGGCAAACTATCCAAGTCCTCAATATAACCGGGGCTTGAAAAAGATGCGGCAGAATGAATATCTTTTTTAGCATAAATGCCTTTGATATTGATTTGTTTTGAGGCTGCGATTTGACTGACGAATTCGGAAAAAGACGCTTCCGCTTCCCCTATCGCAACATAATCAAGATTTTCTAATTCTAGTAATTTACCAACCGCATTAGTAGCGTGATTGCCTCCGGCAATGGTAGTAACCTTGGGCCAAAGAGACTTAAGGATATCAAGCGTTTCAACAAAAAAACGATGCGATGTCGAAAACATCGCCGAAAAAGCCAATATATCAGGGACAAAATCAACCTTTTTAGCAAGGGACTTTATAAAATTATCTATATTCGAATAAGTGCGGATATCATCGATATGCAGTGAATAATCCAGGAGCCTGATATCGCAAAGATGATTATGTTTTTTCAGATACGCGGATAAGTACAAGATACCTAACGGCATCTCTAAACGATGGGCTATCTTATCTTCATTGCGTATTTTTTCAAGTATAGTATCGTAAGGAAGATAGGGGAGATTGATAAACAACACGTTTATTTTATTTCTTTTGGCAAGATGCATTTATTTTTCCGCAATAGCGATTAAAGTATCGGTCTTATTAAAACGCGAAAGCAATTTGGCATATATATTTTCCAATACCCGGATCCTCAATGATTTCCATACCAGATGGCCCTTTGGTTTACCGGTAATCAACCAGTAGAGATGGTTAGTAAACGGATACCTTTGGCAACCATAGATATGGATATTTTTAAAACCAGCATTTTCAAGGAAAATTTTTAAGCTATCCCGTGTATGCAAAATAAGATGCTCACTCCAAAAAGTAAAAGACTTGAAATCCCGCAACTTAAAAAATGAGATGAGGGCATCATTAGCATGAGGAACTTCTATAATCAGCCTTCCTCCTCCCTTTATTTTATGCGCAATTTTCTTAAGCGTCTCGATTGGCTCATCAAGATGCTCAAAAACATGGAATAAAGTCACTGTATCAAACTCTGCTTCCGGGACTTCCCCTATATCAGCGTAAACTTTATAGCCGCAACCTAATAACATATTCCGGGCTTCTTTCTGAGGCTCGACTGCCACGGCCTCTAAGGCAACAGGACTTAATAATTCTAAAATACCGCCTGCCCCTGTGCCAAAATCCAGCCATTTTCTATTGCGGACTAAATCATAAAATTGGCGAAATCTTCTACGGTTATCAGAAATCGTACTTGATATCGCGCTATCTCTATCTTTAGCTGACCAATAATCAAAACCCTTCTGATCCTGATAGTAATAACTTTTTATATGATCCGTGCGCGACAGGAATATTATTCCGGATTTTCTGCATCTCATCACAGAAACATCCTCTCTATCTCTTGCATGAGGATAAAATTGCTCAATCGAGTCTCGGCTACAAATACCTAATGAAAAAAGCAGGGTTTGGATCTTATTATCCATCTTCATTTTACTTCTATCCGTTTGTAATGCCGCGCCCCTCTGAATTTATGCTCGCCTAAAAAATATAACCTTTGGAATTGATCGATCAGGGTATTGGCGGCTTCCGTATTTCCACCGGTATGGTTATAATGATCCAGGATAAGTTCTCTATTTGCCTCGAACAGCAGCTCATAAAAATTCTTATCCGGTATATTCGTAAAATTCACTGTCAGGAGATCGGAATTCTTAAATTTCGCAAAAAAATCTTCCGGGCCCCCTAATAACCCATTCTCTATCGCCTCATAATACAACTTACTGCCTGGAAAAGGCGTAACCGGCCTTATAGTCCTGATCTGATCATAGGTATTATACTTCTTTATAAATGCCAGGTTTGACTTAAGAGTAGCCTCATTATCCCCTTTGTTGCCCCATATAAAACATAACCCTATGCCAATACCTGCTTTTTTTGTTAATTCTACCGCTCTAAGATTCTGTTCGGCTGTAGTATTTTTATTCATTAAATTCAGCACGCTTTGATCCGTCGATTCCAGACCAAAACTGATCAATCTGCATCCGCATTCTTTCATCATCCGGAGAGATTCTTCATCCAGGATATCCGCCCTCGCATTGCAAGAAAACTCTATTTTAAGGTTATTCTTCTCTAAGGCACCCTTGAAATCTTTCAAGCGTTTCTTGGAGATAAGGAATAATTCATCAAAAATAAGAAAATAATTTATGCCGTATTCGCTATTTAAAATCTTTATTTCCTGGATAATGCTCTCTATGCTTCTTAGCCTGAACCCCTTTTCGATTCTATAACAAAAGTTGCATTCATTGACGCAGCCCCTGCTTGTAATAATAGGCATATATCTATTGGTTTCTTTATGGCCAAAGAGCTTAAGACAAGTAGCATATTTCTCAATCGGGAATAAGTGCCAGGCAGGAAAAGGGATTAAGTCCAAATCTTTAACAGGGGTGCGCCTGGGATTGATACAACAAACGGAGTTTTTTCTATACGCTATTCCTCTGATCTTATGCAGGTCTTTGCCACCGGATAATTTACATTCAAGTAAATCTGCCATTGTCTCTTCTGCTTCGCCAATAACTATGATATCGGCATTGGTTTTATCCAGGATATATTCCGGAATAGGCGAAGGGCCATGGGCACCTAACACCAGAAAAGCATCTTTTTTGCATTCATTTACGATTTTACATAGATCGAGAATAGTCTCTTTGAATCTCGCCGCCAGAAAGCCAACACCTATTAAATCAAACTCATTCTCGAGCAGGAATTTAGCTAAATCCTGATTTGTATAATGAAAAACATCCTGTGAATATACGGTTACGCCTGCTCCTTCTCTTTCCAAAAAAGATGCCAGATAGCCTACGCCCATAGGAAATACATTATCATCCTGATAAACATCGTGTACGATCAGAAGTACTCTTCCCTTTTTTTTCATCTCAGCTTAATATTTTATCTAAAGTAGTTTTTATTAAATTACATATTCTCTGGATCTCTTTTTCCTGCATACCCATATAAGCGGGAAGCACGATCCCGTTTTCAGAAACAGATTCGGCTACAGGAAGCCTTGACTTAGAATAATACGGCGGCATAGTATGGATAGGATAAAAGAACGGCCTGGCTCCTATGCTATCCTGCGCTAAAAATTCAATGATCTTGTTTCTTACATTCTCCTTATTTTTACCTGTAGTCTTAAAAGTTACCGGATACATCCAGTAAACATTTTTTGACCAGTCAAATTCCTGCGGCAGGATAAGACGGGAATCCGGGGATAGATATTTTTTATACATCCGGGCAATTTTTTGCTTTTCTTTTAAAATAACTTCGACTTTCTCCATCTGGGCGCACCCTATAGCTGCCTGGACATTGGTCATCCGATAATTAAAGCCGACCTGCTCGTGCCAATATTTTTTTTCCAGGGACATACCATGGTCTCTTAATATCCTGGCCTTCTGATAAATTTTATGATTATTCGTAACTACCATCCCGCCTTCACCGGTAGTTATGATCTTATTGCCAAAAAAGCTAAAACAACCTATATCGCCTATAGAGCCGACCTTCTTTTGCTTATACTCAGCGCCATGGGCTTCCGCGGCATCTTCTACTACATGAATTTTATGCTTTCGGGCAATAGCCATGATCTCATCCATCTTTGCCGGTTGCCCGTAGAGATGGACCGGGATAATCGCTTTTGTGCGGCGAGTCACAGCTTTTTCAATTTTTCGAGGATCGATATTATAAGTATCGCACTCCGAGTCTACAAAAACCGGTTTTGCCCCTGTATAAGTCACTGCATTAGCGGTGGCAATAAAAGTAAGCGAAGGAACGATCACCTCATCGCCTCTTTTTATACCTAAACAAACTAAGGCAAGATGTAAAGCTACAGTGCCATTAGAAACAGCCAGGCTATAGTCTACCCCGCAGAATTCGGAGAAACGCCTCTCAAGCTCATTTACATAGTTGCCCTGGGAAGATATCCAATTACCCAGGATACATTCCGTTACATATTTTAATTCGTTACCTCTTAAAAAAGGCTTGGCAACAGGAATCTCTTTTCTATAAGAAAAATAAACCAGATCTTTTGCTCTTCCCTTTGCATCAATGATGGGGATATGGCGGATTTTTTCATTCATCAGAGAAAAGATGCTCTCATAAGACGTCTTCTCCGATGCAGTAACTGCGTCTTTTCTGGCAATTGACTTTACCGGCTCATGTAAATCTACGCCGTCAAGTAAGGCCCTCCTTACATCTCCATCCGTGACCAGGCCAAAATATTTTTTATCCTTATCCTCTATAACCGCGACGCCAATACCGCCCTCATTAATGGCGTGCATTGTCCGCAATATCGTATCCTCTGTATTCACCGTAAACTTATGTATTTCCATGCTCACCCCGGGGGTTGTTTGGTTTTCTGCGTCAGCAGGTTTGAAATAAGCACATAGGATTTTTTAACATCATTTATTTCCCCGTGTGTCTCCAGGACAAAAGTTTTCTGCGTTAAATCATGCCCCAAAAACATCTTATAGATCATCGAGTCATCGAAGATCAAGCCATGTTCATCCATCAATCCGTTATTATCGCTAAGGTGCAGATAATCAGAGATCTTAAAAAGCCCGGAAAATTGTTTTTGAAAATCCAGGCCCAGCGTCTGAGCCGTGACTTTTAAATGACCGACGTCTAAGAGAAGATTAAAATCTATTTTCCTGCCTAATTCCCGGGCATCTTCAAAAGTAAGCAGCATCGCAGGTATCATTTTATTCAACGATTGAAAACTCTTAAGATTAACTACGTTATTTTCCAGGTACAATTTAATCCGATGCGCTAACGCATATTGCTTTAGCGCCTTAAAATTATCTATAAATACCTGTATCGAATCTCCGGCCGGATATAATTTGCGCGGTTTAATGACCTTTCCCAGCTCTGTAATCTCCGGGTCAAAGTAAAAACCTGCATGGACCGAATAATAACCAGCACCTAAGACAGCTGCAACCTCAATTGCCTTCTTACAAAAATCGACTGACCTATTCCTCACCTTCTCGCTTAAAGAGGCCAGATTCAAAACAAAGCCTTCTTCAGGGGGAGGGAAATAATTGTGCACTAAATATTCCAGTTTGTGTTCTTTTTTTAGCTTGAGTAAATCTCCAAGGTAACTATTATAATAACTTGTCCCTCCGGAAAGCTCGATCCGCCTGAATCCCGAAGATGCCAGCTCTTTGACATTCTCAACTATATACCTTGCCTGGATACACTCCGATGAAACATAGATCATAATATTATGACGTCATCCGGATTATAATTTTTTGTAGCGGTCCTGCCTACAACCAAATCATAATTATCGGGAATAAGTCCTCCTTGCGCTCTTTTAAATGCTAAGTTACCAGCGCTAAGCACCTCTCCCTTCTTTATTGCCCTTGCAGCTACTATTTTTCTTCGCATGATATTAATATTTTTTAATTCTGATTTCGCGGGCACAAATTCAGGACTGCCTAAGGCCGATTCGATTTCCCGTATTGATTTTACCAAAGAAAACAGGCTATCGGGCTCCAGCGATGCCTTATGATCGGGCCCTTTAAGATTTCTATCCAGGGTAAAATGCCTCTCTATGACTTCTGCCCCCAATGCCACTGCCGCCAAAGAAGTTGATACCCCCTGGCTGTGATCCGAGAAACCAACGGGTAGATTAAAGTTTTTCTTCAGTGTAAGCATTTTTCGTAAATTGATTTCTTCAGGCGGACAGGGATATTCCGTAACGCAATGTAAAAGCGTAATATCAGGGCTTCCGTTCTTTCTTAACTCCTCCACTGCATTACTTACTTCGCCAAGCGTAGACATACCGGTTGAAAGAAATACTTTTTTACCTAATTTAGCGACACAACGCAAAAGGGGAATATTCACCAAATCACAAGAGGCAATCTTTATTGCTTTAACCTTTAACCGCTTCAACATATCAACACTCTTTAAGTCGCAGGCAGTTGAGAGAAATCCTATCTTCTTTTTCTTACAATAAGCTAAAAGCTTGAGATGGTCGCTATAAGAAAGTTCCAGCTTTTTAAGCATCTCGATCTGGCTTTCATTCCTGGTAGTAGTTTTAAGCTGATAATCTGCCTTTGGCGCATTTATACTAATACCTTCTTCTGCAATAAAAGACTGAAATTTAACGGCATCGGCTCCTGCTTTCTTCGCCGCATCAATTAATCTCTTAGCTAATGCTAAAGAGCCGTTATGATTAACGCCTGCTTCGGCAATAATAAATACTTTCTTCATGGGGCTATCTTTCACCAGGAAACCTTCTTCGGAGCTTCATTAATATCCTTCATTATTTTACGCGGCAAATCAACAACACTTTTCTTGTCGCCCACACTAATAAATAATTTTGTTCCTAATCCGACAATAGATTCATTGCCTACGGAAACTCCGGGCATAAAAATCGCGCCTGTGCCAATGATGCATTCCCTGCCTATAGAACAACTGGCTGTGATGTTTACTCCCGGGCCGATAAATGCATAGTCTCCGACTTTCAGATCAATACCCAGCAGAGTATTGTAATTGACGATCACAGCCTTCCCCAGTTTCACATTTGAAGCAATGATTACTCCGGGGTAGATTATGCACCCTGCTTCCATTTGTAAATCAGCAGGCAATTCTATTGCCGGATGGACCAAATTTGCCAGGCATAAACCCCTGCCTTCAATTTCATTCTCTATGATCTTGCGCCTGAGTTGGGGGATTTGCACGCCAGTTATCCCGTATATGGTTTCCTGCGCAGGCACAACATATTTATCTCCTAACACCAGGCAATCATCAATCAGCTTTCCTTTTAATTCCGGGTCGGCATCCACAAAACCCAGGATTTCCCATACAGAAGACTTAGCGTTTATTTGCCTGATAAGCTGCAAAACATCACGCGAACCTCTACCTGCCCCAAAAATAACTATTTTTTTAACCGCGCTCATTTTAAACTTTCCTTATTTTGATTTAATTTCTTTGCCAGGACAGAACGGACATCTCCTATGGTCATTATCTGAAATATTTCTTCAATCTCCAGCGTGACTTTATAATGAGTTTCGATTGCCGAAATCAAAGCAAGCTGCGATAATGAATCCCAACGAGGAATATTATTGGGGCCATATTCATCCTTTATCTGGTCTTGCTTGATCCCGAACACCTGGCTGATAATGTTGTTTAATTCTTCCATTATAAATTCTAATTGCTGGCCATCTCCACGGCATACCTATAAGCATCTTTTAAACTGGTATAATCTGCGGTCCCTTTCCCTGCTTTACCAAAGGCCGTGCCATGATCAACAGAGACCCGGATTATCGGTAGCCCTACCGTAATATTTACTCCCCGGATCCCCCAGGATTTAGCCTGGTCATTATAAAGAAAACCTGCGTATTTCAACGGGATGTGGCCCTGGTCATGATTCATAGCAATTACTATATCAAACATGCCGCCCTTGGCCTTACAGAAAATAGTATCAGCAGAAATCGGGCCGGAAACATCAAAACCCAGATCTTGGGCTTCTTTAATCGCCGGCATAATCTCTTTTATCTCTTCATCGCCAAAGATCCCCCCGTCACCGGCATGAGGATTTAAACCCGCAACACCGATCCTGGGCTTCTGGATACCAAGCTTTCTGCAGGCATTATGGCCAAGCTGGATCACATCTAAAATCCTTCCTTTCTTACAATCTTCGATAGATTTCTTTAAAGAAACATGTGTGGTAACATGAATGACGCGCAGCTTATCACAGGCTAACACCATTGCGTATTTCTTAGTCCCGGTTAAATCCGAGATCATCTCTGTATGCCCGGCATAGCGTTTTCCCCAGCCTCCCAGGGTAAAGGATTCCTTATGAATAGGACAAGTGACAATCGCATTGATCTTATTCTCTAAAGCCAATTGCACTGCTTTTTTAATATACTCACCGGCAGCCCTTCCAGCTTTAGCAGAGATCTTTCCGTAATCAAAATCACCTTCCCGGATATTCTTACAATCGATATATTTTATTTCTTCTTCGGAGTATTCGACCTTATCAATCTCTTCATCTTTTATCGCATAGGCTTTTTTATTTACTTGGGCAATGCGCATTCCTTCTTTGATTAAAAACTCCGAGCCGATGATTATCGGCCTCCCTATCTTATAGACTTCCGGGTCACTAAGCAACTTTACCGCAATCTCACTGCCTATACCGGCAGGCTCACCGATAGTTATGCCTATGATCGGTCTCTTGTCAGTCATTATTATCTTCATGATTTAAAATTTTTATTAAATCGCCGTGAAATTTTCCGCTAGAGGCGATTACGTCTTTTACTGAATGAAAATCTAACGGCTTTCCAGAAAAATCACTCACCCTTCCACCGGCTTCCTCCACGATCAAACTACCCGCAGCAATATCGCAGAGTTTTGTAGAATTCCAGATCCTTGCATCCAAAACTCCCTCAGCCACGAAACATGCATCGCGCGAAGCCACGCCCAGGATTCTGGTAGTAAACACGCTCTTTTGAATTTCGATAAAATTAGCAAGGCTGTTTTTGGTAAGATAAAACTGATTATCATAGGCAACAATGCCTTTTGCTAAATCTTTATTTGAAGAAATCCGGATCAGCGCGTTATTACAAAAAGCGCCCTTGCCTTTCTGCGCATAATATAAATCCCTGGATTCCGGAAAATATACGGCGGAGAGCATCAGTATCCCCTTATGAAAATATGCAAGGCTAACGCTATAAAACGGTAATCCCGCAATAAAATTATGTGTCCCATCTATGGGGTCAATAACCCAAAAATCGTTCTCCGGTAAATCTAATATCCGTTTTTCTTCGGCAATAAATGTCCGGCATTCGGCCTCTTCTTTCAAAAGATCGATTAACCGGGCTTGCGCCAATACATCAAGCTCGGTCACGAGTTCATTTTTTTCTTTCCGGATCACCCGGTAACCTTTTCTTTTTTCTGCCTCAATAATCTCGCCGACTTTAGTTACTGCCTTCTTGGCAAGACTAAGGTAATTGTCCAGCTTGCTTTCTTCCATAGTAATTTTCGGCATATCTTTTCTTGAGCTCTTTCTTAAGGATCTTACCGGATGGCCCTAGCGGCATATCGCCTATGATATAGATTTCTTTCGGGCACTTAATACCCTGCAGGTTTTCTGCGCAAAAAACCTTGATTTTGTCTTCTCCGATAATGAAACTATCTTTTAATTTTACAAAGGCAACTACATCTTCCCCGTAAATGACATCCTCAATGCCTACTACTGCGGCGATCTGAACTTCCTGGAGCTGGTAGAGGACCTCCTCAACTTCAGCCGGAACAATATTAACCCCCCCCTTGATAATCAAGTCTTTTTTACGGTCGGCAAAATAAAAGTAGCCGTCTTCATCTTTATAGCCTAAATCCCCGGTCAAAAAGTACCCATTATGCATTACTTGCTGATAGGCTGCGTCGTTTTTGTAATAACCTCTAAAGACATTGTCGCCTTTAACCGCGATCTCCCCGACTTCGCCGATATCGGCCTCGGTTTTATCCTCCCTGAAAATCCTGCATTCGCATGCGTCTATGGGTTTACCGACACTACCAGGCCGCCAGCCATCCCTGAACGGGTCATCGAAATGCGTCGGCCCTGTCTCGGAAAGGCCATACAAGTTGGCAACGGGAATACCAAATTTTTCCCGGGCTTGTTTTTGTATATCTACTGCCAATGGAGCAGAACCACAACCTATATATTTCAAGGTGGTATTTCCGGCAACATCAGCATCTTGATAAGGCGTATTTAGCATCATGAATAATACACTTGGTACTACTTCTACATAAGTAACGCTATTATCCCGGACGATCTTCCAAAAATCAGCCCGCAGCTTCATAAAATTTTCATAGAGCAAGAGCGTGCTGGCATTATACACTGCGGGGAGCAGTTGATAATTTGTAATCGCTGTATGGCCTAACGGCAAAAACCCTAAGTGGATATCGCCCAAAGTATAATGAAAAGACTTAGTCATAGACCTGACAAGAGAAACCATATTTTTATGTGTGTACATAATACACTTAGGATTGCTGGTTGTACCGGAAGTGTAATAATAACAGGCGATACTATCTTCATTTATAATAGATTTATAACTCGGAGGGTATTTTGATATAGCGTCAAAAAAACAATCATGCTTATAATCCATAAAAAAGACGCTGCCCTTGCCAGTGAAATCATTGCCTTTGAATCTATCCTCTGCGAATAGCAGTTTAACAGGCAAAAACTCCATGTTCTTTTTAATCTCCTGATACGATAAAGAGGCAGGAAGCGGATTAACCGAGGCGCCAAGCCGCATACTGGCGAAATAGATAATCATAAAAGCTATGCCATTTTTTATACAGACCGAAACAATATCACCCTCGCCTACAGACATATCTTTCAGAAAATTACAACACCGATTCACATAACTATTGAATTCCGCATAGGTTATGCTCCTATCGGTCGAATGATCGGCACAGAATAACTTCTGCGGATAGTGGCTGGCATTAAACTCTATAACCTCTGAAAAGTTCCTGAAGTTTATATCAGTATGATTTTTTTTATTAAAGTCCGCCTTTGGCCGAGAACTCCTGATATGCTCCCATTCATTCCTAAGTTCATTATATTCAATCTCTTTCTTCTCTAAAAAATGTAAAGTAAGCCCGGCCTTTTCTTTAAATCCCCGAGGGGTCAAAACATACGAAATCCTCTTGAGCTTATTATCTTTATGGCTAAAAGCCTGTGTCTTTACCAGGCCTTTTTTGGCCAGCTCTTTGATCAGGTAATTAGTCTTGCCTAAGGAGAAGCCTAAATGAGTAGATAGCTCTCTCTGGGTAGGATTATTATTTGTGGCTAACGTACGGAGAATATTAAAGATATCTTCCCTGGAAATATGTTCATTCATTGAACAATATTATAGGGAATGCCCTTTAAAAAGTCAAGGAAAAAGAGTGGTTTAATACCGCCCTTTAGCTTAAAAAACAAGCCCTATTCCATATTTGCTTATCTATTTTTTTTTAATATCCAGGTTTTTTACTGCAAAACAAAGCGAACAAACCGGAAAAAGGTTTTTTTCTACCATTTCTTTACGGAAATTTTTAAGATCTTCGCTATTCCATATTTCTTCTAATTTTTTCTCCAAAAGCGAACCCAATGGTTTACGTATAGCATAACATTGAATTATATTTCCTACGCTATCCAACCTAACCTTTGGAAGCCTGCCACAAATTTGCGGATAATTAAGGTTCTCATTCTTTCCCAGTAAATTTGGTATTCGTTCAAAAGCATTTTCTGGAATTGTACGTAATTTCAATTGCATATGAATCGCATCGCGCTTAATGTTAGATAAGGTAGATAGAATATTCGATACCGAACGGTTATCAAGAGCAATATCTGACGCTTGTAAATGTATATTTTCTGGGCGCATATGGAGGATCTTTGCCGTATCGTCGATTAGTTGACGGGTATATTTACGCATAATTTCAACAATAAAAACTACATTAGGAATTTCTTTTAAATAAGGAAGCAACCTGTGCAATGCTGCTTCATTGTCATCTTGAAGCACAGATACTACTTCTGTATTGAAATAATCAGCTGCGTACTTTAGGTTGGCGTAAGAACGCTCAAAAGCATCTTTGACTCCTCTGATTTTATTATTAATTTCGGGAGGGCCATCGAGTGAAATTGCTATTTTATCGATATTTCCTATTTTATTAAGCTCGTCAGTCAAAACAGGTGTCAACAAATATCCATTTGTAACAATGGCGACTTTTATCTTTTTCTGTGAAAATAAACGTACAATATCAACAATATCTTTCCTAAGTAGGGGCTCTCCGCCTATCAAAAGCACCCGCTTTATTGTTTTGGGAAGATTAGAAATACAAATTTCAATCTCAGAAAGGCTCATCTCCTTATCTTGAATTTTAAAGTATTCACTGTCATAAAAACACATTTTACATCTAAAGTTACAGCGGGAGGTTGGCTCAAAGATAAGCTCTTCCGGAAAAGGGAGATCCTTCTTTCTTAAGCAAAGGCTAGCTAATATTTCCTTATCAATTAATCTCATTATGGCCTACTGTGAGAAGGCGTTTCTTTATATCTTTAAGCAAGACGGCAAACCTCAAATCAATGAGGAAGCTATACCAGCATAAATTTACCCTTAATTTGGCAAGCAGGATAAAAGGCATTTGCACCATTAGCTTTAGGCTAAGGTATCTTTTGACGTCCTGACGGCTAAAAAGCACAAGCTGCCAAACATTTTGGGCCAAAAATAAGTACTTACCCGGCACCCACGGATAACGTAAATCTTGCCCCAGGCCTAATAACTTGTTCTTAGCGTCAGAGCTTTTCTCTGCCCATCCCTCGAAAGAATCCGGCTCAAAGTAACCATAGATCTTTTTTATTTCTTCGTAAAGCTCTCCTCCCGGGTAAACCCGGAAATACTGAGGGCCGATGATCGCAGCGCGAGGGTCATGTTTTCTTATAAAACCTACGAGCCGAAGGGTATCCATATAATCCCGGGTAGTTTCCTTCGGCATCCCTATCATAAGCGAATATTCGGGTTTGATTATTTTACTCTTACTTAAAACCAGTATCAATTCTTTTACCTTTTCCAGATTTATTCCTTTTTTCAGGTAATCAAGCATCCTTTGCGAACCACTCTCCAGGCCAAACTTAAGCACCTGGCAATTAATCGCTTCCAGCTCTTTTATTACATGAGGAGTGATATAACCTTCATTGAAGTAATTCACCCGGCAACTCGCCCGCCACTGAAAAGTGAATTTTTTATGCTTATATAATTCTATAAACTCGAAAATCCTTTCTTTTGATTGAAAAAAATTGTCGTCCCTGAAATATACTATCGACGGATGATATTCAGCAACAATACCCTCTAATTCCCGTACAACATCCTTCATGGGCCTTCCCCGCCATTTCTGCCCACAGACGGAATTAAAACAAAATGTGCATTTAAAATTACATCCTCTCCCGGTTAAAACCTGGATATACCTTGCAAACCCTTTTATTGTCCTTTCGGGAAGAAGTTCATAGTTAATGTCGTAAAAATCAGGAGAACTGGAGATAGGCGTGCGTTTAATCAGACCTCCCTCTTTATAAACAAGCCCGGGCACTTGACTGTAATCAGTATCTTTCGATTTTATTTTTTCAAAGAGGGATTCAAGGGTATGCTCTCCATCAGCGTAAGCGACAAAATCAATATTCTTATACGCGCAGGTAGATACCGGCTGGAGCCTGGCATGCGGCCCTCCGACGATTATTTTTATCTCAGGATCGATCTCTTTGATGCGGTCAATAACTTTCTTGCCAAAATATGTATCCGTAGACATAAGGCTTACCCCAACAAGGCTAATCCCCTTACAGGATTCTTCTAATCTGCGGTAGAAATCAGGCTCGGAATAAACGCTGGCGTCTAAAAGCACGACTTTGTAATTCTTAACTTTAGACAAATAACTGGCTAGGGATAATACACCCCAGGGAAAGTTGCTTAATTTATTATTATAGTCCGGGGAAATAAGAAGAATATCCATTTTTTAATATTTTTTTAGAAAAAAAGGGCGGATTCTAATCCGCCCTTATGATGCACATAAAAACTAAACTTTATAGTCCTTTTTTGACTATATATTCACAAAGATCCACCACCCTGCAGGAATATGCCCATTCATTATCATACCAGCCCATTATCTTAACCAGTCTTCCGTCGATAACCTTGGTTAATCCCGAATCAAAGATACAGGAATAGTTTGAACCGTAGAAGTCTCTTGAGACTAAAGGCTCGGTAAGATACTGCAAAATTCCCTTTAGATCAGATTCGGATGCCTTCTGAAAAGCCGCGTTGATAGTTTCAACCGTAGCGTCTTTTTCAACTACGCAAGATAAGTCAGTAATGGAAACATCCGGTGTAGGAACGCGGATCGCTAAACCATCCAGTTTTCCTTTTAACTCAGGTAGAACTTCCCCGATCGCCTTAGCTGCCCCGGTGGAAGTAGGTATCATGGACAAAGCTGCAGCGCGGGCCCGGCGTAAATCCTTATGCGGTAAATCAAGTATCCGCTGGTCATTAGTATAAGAATGGATCGTAGTCATCAAGCCGCTCTTGATCCCGAAATTATCCAACAATACCTTAGCCATAGGCGCAAGACAATTGGTAGTACAAGAAGCATTAGAAATAATATTATGCTTTTTAGGGTCATAATTCTTCTCATTTACCCCAAGCACTATAGTTATATCCTGCCCTTTAGCGGGTGCTGAAATAATGATCTTTTTTGCCCCGCCATTCTGTATGTGGCCGATGCATTTTTCTTTATCCGTGAATACTCCTGATGATTCTATAACCACTTCTACCCCATAGTCTTTCCAGGGTATCTCCGCAGGCGATTTAGCACTTAAAACCTTTAAGGTCTTGCCATTTACGATCAAGGCATCTTCTTTGGCTTCTATGCTTGCATTCAAAATCCCAAAGTTAGAATCATATTTTAAAAGATGCGCTAAAGTCTTTGTCCCGACGGGTAAATCATTGACTGCTACAAAATCCAAATCTTTCGTACCTTTTACTACAGCTGCGCGATACACAAGCCTGCCGATCCTGCCAAAACCATTGATACCAACTTTCACTGCCATTTCTGTTTCCTCCTTTAATGAGTCCGCCACGAATTATGGCGGACGAATTTATCCCCCGCAGGGGGATTTATATGTTTAACAAAAACCCTATTTGCTCCTTAGATATTCGGCTGCTAATTCCGGGGGGGTGGCGACAAGGTAAAAACCCGTGCCCCATTCAAAACCGGCAACACGAGTCAGTTTAGGCATAAATTCGATGTGCCAATGATAACCCTCTATGCCGCCATCACCGTTTACAGGGGAAGAATGCACTATAAAATTATATGAAACATTGGGGAAAATCTTCTTTAATTTTGCTATAGTATCTTTTAATATTGAAGCCAGGTCGGGTATTTCCTCCTGAGGCATATGATAAAAGAGCCCATTGTGTTTCTTGGGGATTATCCAAATCTCAAAAGGAAAACGCGAAACAAAAGGGCAAAAAGATAAAAAATGTTTATTCTCTAAAATAAGCCTTTCTTTCTTTTGTGTCTCCTGCCTGATAATATCGCAAAAAATACAGCGTTCGCGATATTCAAAGTAGTTATGTGCCCCCCTTATCTCCTCCATGACATTCTTGGGCACCATCGGAAGGGCAACCATTTGCGTATGGGGATGCTCTAACGAAGCCCCTGCCGCTGCACCGTAATTCTTAAAGATCATGATATATTTAAAGCGCCTGTCTTTTATCAGATCCAGCGCCCGTCGGCAATACATAGAAAGGAAATTCTCGATTTCAGAATTTAATAGATCCGGAATGTCTTTTTCATGGTAAGGCGTCTCGATCAAAACTTCGTGCGCTCCCACTCCGTTAGACATATCATACATACCAAGGCCCCGCCTCTCCAGGTCCCCTTCGATCCCAAGTGCGGGAAATTTATTAGCAACTACGCGCACCTGCCAACCGGAAGTATTCGGTGCAGTGTTGGGATCCCTGATCGCTTCTATTTCCGGAGGAGTAAGTGACTCATTACCATAACAGAAAGGGCATACGCCGCCGCGAAAAGAATTCGGTTCGTATTCGTATTCTTCGGGCTTGCTTGGATGGTCGGTATCCACTATAACCCATCTTCCACCGATAGGGTCTCTTCTTAATTCAGACATTTAAACCTCGACCTCTCTTAAAAACTTGGCTGCATCTTCAGGCGGGAGCGGGCAGATATAAAAACCCGTTCCCCATTCAAAACCTGCTACCCTGGTCAAACGCGGGATAATCTCGATATGCCAGTGATAATCATAATCTATGCTCTTCCAATAGCCTACTTTTTGGCGACGGAAAGGCGCACTATGCAAGACATAATTATAAGGCGGATCATTAAGGCCTTTCTTTAATTTAGCTAAGGTTTTTTTCAATATGCAACTTAAGGAGTAGCGCGCCGCCATATCCATACTGGTAAAATCACAGGAATGCTTCTTAGGAAGGATCCAGACTTCAAAAGGAAAACGTGCGGCAAATGGGGTTACCGCGATGAAACCATCGATATCGAGGATAACCCTGTCTTTTGATGCTATCTCCTGCTTTATCAAATCGCAGAAGATACATCTTTCGTGATAATCATAATATTGCCTGGCCCCCACTAACTCTTCTTTAACGCGTTTGGGGTTAACCGGGGTCGCGATCAATTGGGACCGGGAATGTTTTACGCGGCCGCCTCCGGCACTCCAGCCGTAATTTTTAAAGACTAAAACATATTTAAAACGCTTATCTTTCTCTAAATCTATTGTCCTGTCAATATAGCAAGTTATTACTTTTGCTATCTGCTCTTCGCTTAAATCTGCCATATTGGCGATATGCTGATTTGTCTCAATGACTATTTCATGCGCGCCAATGCCGTTCATAAGATCAAACAAGCCTTCTCCCCGGCGCTCCAATTCTCCTTCTATCCTCAAAAATGGCGCGATACTGGGGACAACCCTTAATTCCCAACCTGGCCCATTTGAAGGCGTGTGTTTTGGCCTTATGGCATATATTTCCGGAGGGGTGCGTGGTTCATTATTCTCGCAAAAAGGACAAGGCTCTTCTAACGGCCCTTCTTGCGGCTTACCAGCGAACTGGTCAGGGCGCTTTGCCCGTTCCGTAGCAATAATAACCCATCTTCCTAAAACCGGATCTTTTCTTAATTCTGGCATCTATTAAATTGTTGGATTGCGCTACTTTTAAATTACTTAATTAAATAATTATAGCACAGCTAATTTTATATGCAAACATTTTTTAACCCAATGTAAAAAATTTAATTCTGAAAAAACTTCTGAACAATTCCTGCAGGGCCGGTAAGCTGATAATTTACCTCTATAATGGTTATTTTTAAAGGCTAGATATTTATCGCTCTGCCAGATTTTAATAATAGTATCATTCTCCATGTTGCCAAACACAACCTCACCATAACCTGCACCTTCAGTTATGCAGCAACACGGTAAAACATCACCGTTATGCAGTATATAAAAAAGGTACCTTATCTGTTTGCAAAGCCTGCGGCGGCGATATCCAAAAAATAGCTTATTATTTTGAAAATTTACTCTGCTTCCCCAATTGACGGGATCCTTGACACTGATCTCAAAACCGGTATTCTTAATTAAGGGCTGCCAAAATTCTTTAAATTTTTCATAATCGTTTATACCGGGAATCTTCAAAAATTTGAACTTAATTAAAGTATCCCTGTTACTTGATTGCCACAATTTTATAAGATACTTTACATTCTCCACCACTTGCCCAAAAGTATCGGTTCCCGTATAAGCTCGATGCTCTAAAGGATCTGAACTATAGATACTTAAGTTAATGCGGTCTAATTTTTCCCTTATAATAGCCTCTGCTATTTCTTTATTTAATAACGAGCAGTTGGTGGTGGTAGACACCCAAAAACCTAGTGATTTTGCGGCATGCAAATATTTTACATAATTTTTGTGCAGTAAAGGTTCCCCCACTCCGCCCAAGGATACCCTATTGATGCCCAATTTTTCACATTCTTCTAAAATTTTAGACAATAACTCGTCGCTGATAAAACCTTTCTCTTGTTTAAGCTCAGGGTAATAACACATAACGCAGCGAAAATTACATAAATTAGTCAGGCTGATTTTGATCAAATTGGGCTTATCTAAAAAGTAATCCATAATAGGGCCTTCATGCTTTTCAGTTATCCTTAAATCCTAATCGATCACCGACACAAACCTTATGTCCCAGGATAAACTCTCCCGCCAGCATCCTTCTCTTGCCTTCTATCTGCAATTCTTCGATCTTCAGGCAATCTTCACCGGTTGCCACGAGGATGCCGTCTTTCTCTACCTTTATTATCTCGCCGCTCGAAAACTGAGCGACAGGGAATTTTACGATACTGGCTTTATAGATCTTAACCATTTTTTTATCCAGATAAGTAAAAGCCCCCGGCCAGCCATCACACCCTCTCATCAGATTATAGATATCTCCAGCGGGCTTATCCCAAT
>JALOCE010000060.1 GCA_023227925.1 Candidatus Omnitrophota bacterium | reverse complement strand
GGGGGAGGGGGGGGGGCGCGGGGGAGATTTCCACCGGGATTTCCAGCGAGATTTCCACCGACCCGGGCGAGATTTCCCCCCCCTCATACTCCCCCCCTCTTCCCAGCCCTGTACCCTCCTCCTCATCCTCCTCCGTACAGACGGGAGAGGCGGGGCCGGAGGAGGAGGAGGAGGGGACGCTTCGCTCCGGAGCTCCGGACCCGATCCCGGACCAGGACCCGGACGCTCGAAGGGGGGGAGGGATCGAGGAGCTCCTGGCCCGAGTCCTGCCTCCGGGCCTGGCCCGGGAGTTCGCGCCGGGCCTCCGGGCCGGGGGATGGACCGAGGAGGGGGTTGCGACCCTCCTCGAGCTCGCGACGGCGCCAGAAAAGATCTGCCCGAGCCGCTGGCTCGAGAAGGTCCTCCGAAGGGATGCCTGGTGCCGCGACCTCTATCGCCGTTGCCATAGCAGGCCGGGGAAGGGGCGAAATCGGGCCAGCACGGAGCGATCTCTCCCCTGGGCGGAGGATGAGACCGGGAAAGGGATCGCCGCAAGGAGGGCCGTCCTCGAGGACCAGGAGGAGACGCGCCGGCTCGAGGACCGGGCGCTCCGGGCCAAGGTCGTCGCAACGCTGAAGACCCTGGGCCTCCGGGCGGCCGACTGTCCGCCCGGCGAGGCGGTCGCCGATGGGCTCGTCGGGCCGGAGGCCTGGACCCTGCTCGCCGGGATGCGGGGGATCCGGGCGCTCCTCGAGGACGAGGCCGCCGCGGCCGAGGCCGGGGCGGCCGGGGTGTCCTGGATCTCGATCGACCGCGCGCTCCCGCGCCTGGTCGCCTATCTCAGGAGGTCTCATGCCTGATCCGAAGACGCTGATCTACCTCGCCTCGCCCTTCTCAGATCCGACCCCACAGGTCCGGGAGGAGCGGTTCCATCTCGCGGCCGCGGCGATGGGCCGGCTCATCGCCGCCGGGTTCTTCATCATCTCGCCCGTGGTCGCGACCTACCCGCTCGCCGGCGGCCGGTGGGAATTCGAGGTCTGGTCCCGCTGGTGCCTCTCCCTCGTCGACCGGTCCGATCTGCTCTGGATCCTCCCGTTGAACGGGTGGCGCGAGAGCGTGGGTATTCGGGCCGAGGTCGCGCTCGCGCGCCGGATCAACGTCCCGGTCCGAATTCTCGCCGACTGGTCGGACGGGGTCCCGTCCTTCCTGAACGAGTGGGAAGCGGAGCGGAGGATCGAGGAGCTCCTCCGATGAGGGCCAGGCGCCCAAGCGAGGCCGAGCTCGGCCGGGCCGTGCGGGATTACTTCCGCGATGCCGGATGGGACACCTGGGCCGAGGTCACGGCTCAGGATCGCCGGTGCGACCTGGTCGCGCGCCGCGGCCCCGTGCTCACCGCGATCGAGATCAAGACCTCCTGGACCATGGCGCTCTTCGAGCAGGCGATCTGGTGGCGCCACTGTGCCCATCGGGTCTACGCCGCGGCGCCGTGCCGGCCCGAGGCATGGGCCGCGGTCTCGAAGCTCGCCGCCGCGGCCGGGATCGGCCTCCTCCAGGTCGCGAATCGTTTCGACGGGACGCCCGGGCCGGTCGAGGAGCTCATCGCCGCCCCGACCTTTGCGCGACCCTATCGACCGAAGGCGCTCGCGGACGCGCTCCTCGACGGGCAGCGCGAGGGCGCGGACCCGGGATGTTTGAAGGGTTGGCACACGCCTTTCCACGCGACCGTCGACGCGCTCAAGGGCAAGCTCGCCGAGGCGGAGGGCCGGGCGATGAAGCTCCGCGACCTCATCGACGCGATCCGGCACCATTACGCCTCGCACGCCTCCGCCATGGGCGCCATCGCGAAGTGGATCCGCCTCGGAAAGATCAAGGGGATCAGACTCGAATACCGCGGCCGCTACACCTGGGCCGTGCTCGAGGAGAAGTGATGGACGATCCAAGGGAAGAGGGTTCTCTCTGTCAAGCGTGCGGGAAACGCTACAAGGTGGACGTATGGATTCCGAAACGGTTCTGGAGAAAGATAACTCCGCGGCGCGACAACCTGGAAGCCGGTTTACTCTGTGGCCCATGCGCGCTGGAACGCATTGAGCAACTGTTCGGGTTCGCGGCGTTCCGATTGGTTGAACGCAGATAGGAGGGACGGGAATGGAAGAGGAGAAACCATGACCTGGACCGTTCGGACCGGCGACGCCGCGGCCGCTCTCGAGCTCCTCGAGCCGGAATCGGTCCACGGCGTGATTACCTCGCCGCCCTACTGGGGCCTCCGGGACTATGGGGTCGAGGGCCAGATCGGAAGAGAGGCGACGCCCGAGCTCTACGTCGAGCGGATCGTCGAGGTCTTCCGCGCGGTCCGCCGGGTGCTCCGGTCGGATGGGACGGTCTGGTTGAACCTCGGCGATAGTTACGCTTCGAACGCATCCTCTCCGCGCCGCCAGGGCGGATTCCCCCCGAATCGGACGCTTGCCCAGGAGGACGTCTCCGGCGCGATCGCCTATCGGTCCCGGGCGATCAAGGACAAGGACCTGGTCGGGATCCCCTGGCGCGTCGCCTTCGCGCTCCAATCGGACGGGTGGCACCTGCGCCAGGACGTCATATGGTCGAAACCTAATCCCATGCCGGAATCGGTGCGCGATCGATGCACGAAGGCGCACGAATACGTTTTCCTGATCTCGAAGCGGGCGCGCTACTGGTGGGACCCGCTCGCGCTCCGCGAGCCGGCCGCCTCGACGCCGCATGCGCCGGGGAATCGGAAGTGGGCGGCGGAACGGAAGGACGGCGACCGGGTCGGGAAGACCTGGAGCGAGGACGGGACGCGCAACCGGCGCTCGGTCTGGGAAGTGCCGACCGCGCCCTACCCGGGTGCTCATTTCGCGACCTTCCCCGAGGACTTGGTCGAGCCGATGATAAAGGCCTCGATCCCCGAAATGGCCTGCCCGGCCTGCGGGCGCGGTTGGGTCCGGACGTTCCGCTCGAGAGGCGCGAAATCCTACGCCGTGGCGAAATCCGGGGCCAAGCGGGGGGCCGGACTTAGGACCGCCTTCTCCGGCTATTCGGACGGGCGGCGGACGCCGATCCTCGAGCCGGGGCCCTGGGCGGCGGACTGTAACTGCGTGCCGGCGTCTTGCCCGGGCCTCGTCCTCGACCCGTTCGCCGGGTCGGGGACCGTGGGGGTCGTGGCGGTCCGGTTCGGGCGGTCCTTCCTCGGGATCGACCGGAACGCCGATTACGTCGCAATGGCCCGGGCGCGGATCCGGGCCTCGCTCGGGTTGTTCGATTCTGACCAGGAGGAGCGATGATGGAAGAAGACTTCACGCAAGTACCGAAGGGGCGCATGGACCAGATCGCCTTCGAGGCGATGGGTGGAATGCTCTCCGCCCGGCTCGCCCGGTTGGGCGAGTTCGAGAAGACCCTCGCCTCGGGCAAGGTCGACCTGGGGCCTGGCGCCAAGATCCTCGAGGCCTATCGGTCGGCCATGGCCGACGCGGTCCAGGTCGGTCTCGCGGTTATGTCGAATCCGCTCTTCGCCGTCGAGGCGGAGGCGAACCGGAAGGGCCTCGCGGCCCTGGTCGGGGTCTCGCGGGTCCGGATCGGCCTCCTCGACCTGATCCTGGGAAAGTTGAAGCCGGGCGCCGGCGCCCGGCTTCAATCCGCGGCGGCGGCGCCAGGAGCTCCTGGACCCGCTCCCGGGCCCGGGCCGGAGGGCCAGGAGGGCCAGGAGGGTCAGGAGGGCCAGGAGGGCCAGGAGGAGGGCCGGGAGGGCGCCAAGGGGCCGAGGTTGGTCCGATGAGGCCGGGCCTTGCCGAGGAGCTCGAGCGCCTCGAGGAGCGCATCGAAGCGACCAGGGTCGAGATCCGGGCCCAGATCGCGGCGAATCCTACGCTCCGCGCCTCATTCCAGGCGCTCGCCCGGCGCGGCGAGGAGCTCCTCGACGCCGCCGTGGCCGCCGCGGCGGAGATCAAGAAGGCCGGGGGGGTTGGGTTGCTCGCCGCGCCGGCGCTCCACGCCCTCGCCCACAAGGGCGCCTACTTCCACTCGATCGGGATCGGGTTTTCCGACGACCAGGCGATCCTCGATTCGATGGTCGACCGCCTCGAGAAGGAGACGAAATGACCGAGCAAACGGAACCGACGGGCGAGTGGGTCCGCGCCGCGAACGACCAGGCGAAGGTCCGCGCGGCCGGCAGGGCTGGGGAGCGCCACTACAAGGGCGCGGTCGAGGCGGAGGAGACCAGGAAGGGACTGGAGGGCCCGGTCCATTCCTGCCCGGAGGAGAGCTATCGATTCGACGCGGGCCTCCCGCCCTTCGATGCGAACGCGACGCGGAGCGCCGTGCTGCAGTTGCTCGAGGGGAAGGACGGGGTCCGGGCGCTCGTCCACCGCGCTAGGTCTGGCGCGCCCTCCCCACTCCTCCGCTCGCTCCTCGAGGCCGAGGCGATGCTCGACGACGTGCTCGACCTGATCGCCATCATGGGGGTCGGGCGATGATCTGGATCCTCTACGCCGTCGTGGCGGCGATCGGCCTCGTCGCGGCGTTCATCTTGGGCATGGGGATTTTCTGGGCCCTTTACGACGCTCGCGCGAAGGGGGCGCCGCCACTGTGGCCGAGGCGGAAACCTTGACCCTGATCCTGATCCCCTGCCTCCCCTTCGAGCTCGCGGCGGCGATGGTCGAGGAGCACCATCGCCACTCCGTCCCGCCGCCGCGCCTGAACGTCCGATTCTGCATCGGGGCCGCGCTCGAGGGAGAGGACGCCCTCGCCGCCGCCGCGATCGTCGGGAGGCCGAATGCGCGCCACCTAGACGACGGATGGACCGCCGAGGTCTTGAGGCTGGTCGCAAGGCCTGGCGCGCCGCTAGGGGCCTGCTCCGCCCTCTACGCCGCGGCCTGGAGGGCCTGGCGGGCGATGGGGGGACTGCGGATCGTCACCTACACGCTTGCAACCGAATCCGGGGCCTCGCTCCGCGGCGCCGGATGGACCCGCGGGCCCGAGGCCGGGGGCCAGCAGTGGACCTGTCCGGCCCGGCCGCGCGAACGCCGCGAGATCTTCGAGAGGGCCAAGTGGCGATGGGAACGGACTCTCTGGGATCCGACCCTCGAGCTCCCCCCCTGTCCCTCTCGAGCGGTCCCGGGCGCGGCCTGGCGGAGGGTGACCCGCACCGAGGATCCGGAAGGGTCACTGTTCCCGGGCGAGGCGGACCTTTCGGACGGGCGGCCTGGAGGCCTTACGGGAGAAGGGGGCAATTTCGGCGAGGCGACTTGACAGGGAGTGACCCGATTACCTAGACTCTTGTCCGGCCGAGGATTGTCTCGGCCAGGGTTGCCCGGATGCGCAGCCTCCGGGCAGAAGGGACAAAACCATGGTGATCTACTGCATGGATGGTCTCCTTGGGCCGGGTGCGAGGCCGGAGCGCCGCGGCCCGATCGAGGCGCGGGAGCTCCGCCACCTGCCCGAGATCCAGAGGGCCATCGGCCACCTGTTGGTCGACCTCGACGCCGATGCGGGTCTCGGAAAGAGGGCGGCCTGGTCGGTCTGGTCGATGATCGCCCGCGCGATCGCGAAGCTCGAGGCGCGCGCCGATAGGAGGGGGCAGGTCCTCTTCCTCCGCCTTCCGCTCGGCCCTATCTATGGGGGGTTTCGGGGCGTCATCCGCCATCCGGGCGGGGGCCCGAGATCGATTCGCATCCTGGTCGAGGGCCACGATCTCAGCATCGGGTTTCCCTGGCCGCTTTGGGTGGTAATGCTCATCGCCGACCGCGAACGCGGGCTCTATTTCTCGATCAAGCAGAGGGGGGCCGCGGGTTGGACGATCGAGGAGCGGTTGCATCGGGTCGACGTCGTTATCTGCGCCGCCGCCGCGGCCGGGCCGCACGCCGAGGCCTCTGGAGGGCCCGGGCCCGAGGCCTCCATGACCCAGGAGGCGCGATGAAGCTCCAGGAGACTCTCGAGGCCGCGGCCGCCTACCTGGCCGACCTGATCCGCGCCGGCGCCGAGGATGACAGGACCGTCGAGGTCGCGCGCGCGCTCCACGCGCACGCCGCGGCGGGCCGGCCCGGGAAGATCGCGGAGGGCGCAATCGTGACCTGGCCGCCGATCAAAGGAGAGTGCCTGGTCCTCCACGTCACGCCGAGGATGCGCTATTGCACCATCGAATATATTCCGCCGAAGGGCGGGCGAATCACCGCTCACGGGATCAAGGAGAGCGAGCTCTCTTACGTCCGAAGCGCGACCGAGGACGACTTCTCGGCCCATGCGATGCGCGCCGCGGCGCTTGGGAGGGACTGATGGACGTTTCGCTCCGCCGCCTATTGGAGGAGGTCCTCTTCTTCGCCAGCGCGGCCCGGATCCAGGTCCCGGGCCTCCGCGATCTCCTCGATCGACTGGTGCTCGATCGTTCCGACGTCAAGGTCCTGGAGCGGGTTGTGAGCAATTTCCGCGAACGGATTCGCGACCTCGAAGAGCTCCACGCGCCGAGGGAAAAGCTCACGCTAGGCACGCTCGCCGACGAGCTCGCGAAACGCCTCGAATGGGCCGGACAGGCGGCCGCGCCCACGAATTCCGACCACTATCTCATCGATTGTCTGTGGACCTTTATCGACTGCTCAAGGGAACTGCCGCGCGAGGCGGTGCGGGCCATTGTGGTCGGCGCCGCGGATGCGGCGATGCGGGGTCTCGAGGAGACCCGGAAAGAGAAAGAGTAGCATGGCACGGAAACCCGCAATTCCGGCGGAAACGCTCGGGGACTGGTTCAAAGAGCACCTGGCGGGCGCGCTCAACTGGACCGACCTCGTCGCGCGCGCGAGCGAATACGCTCCGGGCAAGATCTCGCACGCGCGCCTCTCGCGGTTGTTCATCGCCTGGCGGCGCGACCAGGCGAAGGCGGCGGGCAAGATCGGGTCGAATGCGCCGGCGCCCGTGGCGAAACGGCGCGCCGCCTCCCACGGCGGGAAGGCGGTGGGCGGCGCGGCGGCGGAGCTCAGAGGCGCGAAGGGGACCCAGGGCGCGGCGTGGAAGCGCGGGGTCCTGGTGCCGCTCGACGAATTCGACAACCTGCTCGGGCGCCTCGAGGATGCCGCGACGAACCTGTGCGGCGTCGTGGCGCAACTGGCCCGAAGGCTCGGAGAATAGGGGGGGAGAAGCGGTCTCCTTGGTTTCTTCCCCCTCCCGGAGGGTGGCGGCCCTCCGGGTCTTTTTCCTCTCAAGAAAGGGTCAAGGGAACGATGGGAAAGCAGATCATTCGGCGGTTGCCGATGCGCGACCTTTGCGAACGGTTCAAGGGCGAGGTCCTTGGAACGACCTCCCGGCGTGCGACCGAGGATTTCCTCCTCGGCGTGCGGTCGAAGGACCCGGCGCTCGCGGCGATGGACCTTCGGAAGATCCTGGTTGCCGTGGCGAAGCTCCGCAACCGGTGGAAGTTCGAAACCTTGGGACTGCCGATCAAGGACGGGCGCGGCCGGACCCTTCCCGGCGTGCGGTCCGAACGGGACGCCGGCGCGCTCGACGAGCGGTTGCGCGCCTTCTTCTCGCGGCCCGGCCGGGCGCCGGAGGAGGACGCGCTCGACCTGCTCCGCGACACGCTCCGCGAGGAGAACGAGAGGCACCTGGAGGCGATCATGGGCGCGGTGCGTGTCCTGCCTGGCTTTGTGCAGGGGGGCGGCGCGGCGCTTCTCAAGGGCGCGCCCGACTGGACTCCGGACCTGATCGGCGAGGGCAAGTGAAGACCAAGGCGGCGGTCCTAGAGTATCTGGTCTTCTCCCGGGCCAGGGCGAGCGGGGCGGAGGTCGCCGCCCGGGCCCGGGCGCTCCGGCCGCTCGTGCTCCGCTTGGGCGACGTCTCGCTCGAGGCCGCCCTGACCGCCTTCAACGTCGCCTCGATCATGGCCTCGTGGCGCGACTACGGCCTCTCGAGGCGCTACATCAACGCCCATGCCTCGCGGATCCGCGCCTTCGCGCGGTGGGTCGTGGCCCAGGGATGGGCAAAGGGGACGGTTGTCCCGGCGATCGAATGCGCGCGGCCCTATCGGGCCGGCGCGCCGGGGACGGTCGACCGGCCGCCCGTGCTCCCGGTCGAGCGGTGCGAGGTCGACAGGGTGCTCCCCTTCCTGCCTCCGATGGTCGCCGCGATGGTCGAGCTCGCCTGGCACACGGGCGCCCGGATGGGCGAGCTCACGATCCTCCGGCCGTGCGACGTCGACCGCTCGGGCGAGGTCTGGATCTACCGGCCGCGGCGTCACAAGACCATGGCGGTCGGGGGAAGGATCATCCTCATCGACGAGGCGGCCCGGGCCGTCCTCCAGGCCGCGCTCGAGCGGTGGGGCCGAGGGCCCGAGGATTACCTTTTCGCGCCCTGCCTCGAGGCCGTGCGCACGGGCCGCGGGGGCGCGGGCGCCCGGCCGCCCGGCGAGGTCTACTCGACCGCCGCCGTGGCGAAGGCGATCCGGCGCGCCTGCCTCCGGGCGAAGACCGCGCCATGGGGGCCGCATCGCCTCCGCCATGCCTTCGCGACCCGGGCCGCGGCCGCTTGGGGCGCGCTCGTGGCCTCGCGCCTGCTCGGTCACCGCTCGATCCGAGTGACCGAGGCCTACATCGGGCCCGACCTCGATCTCCTCGCCTTGGTCAAGAAAGGCCTCTAGGGGGGCCTCCGGGGCACCTGGCCCGGGCGGGCGGTGGGATGGTAGAATCCTCGCGTTCCCTTCGGCGTCGCGGCGGCCTTGAGTTAGGGGCGGGTCGCCGCGGCGCCGCCCTTTTTTGCACGCCTTCGAAGGGAGCTCCTGTCCGACCGCGGGCCGCCCGGGCGGCCCTGTCCACCGTTGCCGGTTGGGCGCATGGGCGAGAAGGTCGGACCCTTGCGAATCCTGTCCAGCCCTGGCAATCTCGGTCCGAACCGTCGCCGAGGAGGAGCTATGGCATGGTTGACCTTGAACGAGGTCCGGGACCAGATCGGGATCCCGGGGGTGAAGGGGAAGATCTCCTGGAAGAGTGTCTGGCGGTGGATCCGGGTCGGGGTCCGCGGCCGGCGCCTTCCGGCAACCAAGATGCCCGGCTATTGGATCGTCGAGTCAAAGGACCTCGACGCCTTCCGGGTCCACCTGCTCGGCGGTGCGGGCAAGGACAAGATCGATGAGATCCTGGAGCAGGAGTTCAAGATCGGGGGGGCGAAATGAGGATCAAGCTCGAGAACCCGTCGCCGGTGCCATCGCACCGGTGGATTTCAGGGACCGCGCCGGCGATCGAGCTCATCGATCGGCATGAGGGCGAGATCCTCATCGCCGGGCAGTGGCGGGTGATCGTCGGCAAGGCGGTTGGGCGCCTCCGCTACTGGCACGCGCGCCGCGAACCGGGGAGCGGGCCCTTCCCCTCGTCCGGGGTCTTCGAGGCGAAGCTCGAGGAGACGGGCCGGGCGGAGGAGACCCGGCCCTTCCGCGGCGGAGGCACGCTGACCCTCGAGGTCCGGACCGACCGGGTCGACGTGTCCCATACCTTCGAGCTCGGCGCCGCGCCGGTCGACTATCAGGACCGGATCCTCCAGGTCCGCAAGGCGGTCGCGCTCCTCGGCCCGGCCTGGACCGTGGAGCTCTGGTGCTATGAATGGGTCGAGCAGGAGATCCGCGAATTCGAGCTCCTGATCGTCCACTCCTCGCCGGAAGTCTCGCACCTGAAGGAGCGGATCCTCCGCATCGCGCTCCGGTCCGACGATCCGCTCTGGATCGACGACGGCGCGCTCCGTGGCGCGCGCCCGGCCACGCCGCACGATTGGATCCTGGCCGAGGACTGCTCGATCTTCGACGGACAGGCGCTCGCCTTCTATGGGCGCGTCGCCGTGCTACCGACCTGGCCCGGGTGGTTGCTCGCCGGCGGCGTGCTCGGCGAGCTCCCCTATCGCCTGGTCGGCATGGTCGACGCTTGGAAGGGCAACTGGGGGCCATTCGGCCACGATTGGCCCGAGTTCTCGGCCGAGGAGCTCGCGCGGATCGAGGACTACGTCGTCGGTCTTTGCCGCGCCCATGCCTCGCGCCTGCTCGGCGCGACCCAGGCGCTCCAGGACGGGGGGAAGATCTCGCCTTGGGCAGAGGTCCCGTTCTCGCCGCGCCGGCCGGCCGACAGTGGGGACCAGAACGCCTTCGGCGTGGCGAAGCTCGGCCAGGCCTTGATCCCCTTTGAACCGCTCTTCCTGATCCCGGCGCGCTACTCGGCCACCTATGGGATGGCCTGTAGGCCGGTCCACCATCGCGAGGCCTGCGGCGCGCACCTGTCGCGAGGCATCCATCCGGATCTGATCCTCCTATCCGAACGGCCGCACTGGCATACCGGCGTCTCGCCCGACCGCCTCGGCAAGCCGGACGGGCCGCTCGAGGCCGAGGGGTGGGAAGGCCTCGAGGATCAGCATTTCTCCCCCCTCCTGGAGGTCGGGACCTACCTCCTCACCGGGTCGAGGATGCTCCTCTCCCTCGTCGAGGAGATCGTCGAGAGGGCCGAGTTCGAATACACGCTCCCAAGCGAGAGGACCGCCTCGACGAACGACATGCGGGCGGCCCGGGCGGTCGGCCGGGTCGGCCTCTCGCTCCTCTGGATCAACTGGGCCATGACGAACTACTCGACCGGGCCCGGGCCGATCTTCACCGCGGCGGGCCGCCTGGTCGCCGCGAGGCAAGAGGAGTGCATCGCGCGCCAGTGGTCGGGCCGCCAGGTCCAGGAGGGCCTGGTCCGGCCGCTCCGGTGGGAGACCCATGAGCATTTCCCCTGGAGGCCGAAGGCGGACGGGTGGCGGCCGCCCTTCGAGGCGATCGGGGTCGCGGGTCTGGTCGCCGCGCATCGCCTCTGCGTCGCCGGTGCGCTCGGGATCGCCCGGTCGGTCGCGCTCTCCATGCTCACCTATGGGCTCAAGGACGACCTCGAACCATGGTGGGGGATCCGGTGGGACCAGACCCGGCCCGGTGCTCCTCCGGGCGAGGGCGACTACCAGGACGGGGTTGGTGCGTGGGGTCTCTGGTCCTTCGGGCCGCTGCTCCTGCTCAACCGTTACCTGGTCCTCGAGTGGGGCGACCACTCCCTCGAGGCGAAGATCCTCGCCTTCGCCGCGGCCGCGGTGCGCCGCTACCGCGGCGACGAACCGGAGACCTGGATCCGCCGCGCCGAGTGGGGCGGCCGGGTCGTGTCGCCCGCCAACCCCGACAGGCCGCCCTCTCCGACCGTCTAGGGGGCGATGGTGCGCACCGACTTCGGCATAGACTTACGGGTCGGGGGAAGGGCGATCGGCGCGCCTCGAGGCAAGGGCGGCCTCGAGGAGGCCGCGGGTCCTTCCAGCCCCCCCCAACGTACGGGGGTGCCGGCGGCG
>JALOCE010000059.1 GCA_023227925.1 Candidatus Omnitrophota bacterium | reverse complement strand
CCCGAACCTTTTGTAGCGGCGATAACCAAAATAACGAAATTCATCCGGGAGTTAAAAGAAAATAATATTGATTTGGAATATCTGAATATCGGAGGAGGCCTGGGGATCGTTTACGATAAAGAAACACCTCAGACCGCACGGAAGTTCGCGGCAAAAGTATTGCCTTTATTGGAGAGGACGAAATTAAAAATAATTTTAGAGCCGGGCAGGTTTATCGTAGGCAATGCCGGTATCCTTGTTGCCAGGGTGTTATATATTAAATCCACGCCCCGCAAAAAATTCGTGATTGTGGATGCCGGGATGAATGATCTGATCCGGCCGGCCCTCTATGATGCGCATCACCAGATCCTGCCTTTACGGATTTCCGCAGCTAAGCCACAGGCTACAAATAAAGTTGATGTGGTCGGCCCTATCTGTGAGAGCGGGGACTTTTTTGCCAAAGAAAGAATTATCCCGGCCGTAAAAGAAGGGGATTATATTGCAGTGATGAGCGCAGGTGCATACGGGTTTTCCATGTCATCTAATTACAATTCCAGGGTAAGATCAGAAGAAGTGCTGGTAGTAAAAGATAAAGCGTTTGTTATCAGAAAAAGAGAGGCCCGCGAAGATCTGATCCGTAATGAAATGGTGCCGCTTTTTCTTTTAGGATTGTAATATGCGTAAGATAAATTTTACCAAGATGGTTGCTTCGGGAAATGACTTTGTGGTGATCAAGGGTATAAAGTCAAGAGCATACGCGCCTCTGGCAAAAAAGATGTGCGATAGAAAATTCGGTATCGGAGCAGACGGGTTATTAGTATTAGAAAATTCGAAGACTGCTGATATAAGGATGCGCATATTTAATGCTGACGGCTCTGAAGCGGAGATGTGCGGTAATGGGGCGAGGTGCGTTTCTCTGTATTCGGGAAGAAAAAATGTTTCTCTGGAGACCAGGGCGGGGATCATCCTTTCAGAAGTAGCGCAAGATAATGTCCGGATAAGGCTGACTGAGCCGAAAGACATAAAATTAGATATTCCTATAAAGGTAAATAACCGGAACATAAAAGTGAGCTTTATTAATACCGGCGTGCCGCATGCGGTGATTTTTGTGCAAGGCTTAGATAAGATCGACGTCGATGGGATAGGCAGAAGCATACGTTACCACCGGAAGTTTGCCCCCAGAGGCACAAATGTTGATTTCGTAGAAATTTTAGATAGAGGGTCATTAAAGATACGCACTTATGAAAGAGGCGTGGAATCGGAGACGCTTGCCTGCGGCACAGGAACGGTTGCTTCGGCGCTGGTATTCGCTTCTAAATCAAAAAGCATAAACAAAGTCAAAGTGCATACAGCCGGAAAAGAAATTTTAACGGTTTATTTTAAACAAGTAAAAAATAAATTTAGCGATGTTTGGCTGGAAGGAAGAGCAAAGATTGTTTACCAAGGAGAATATTATGTTTAAAGGCTCTATTGTTGCGATAGTCACGCCATTCAAGAACAATAAAGTTGACGAAAAAAAATTAAGGGATTTGATCGAATTCCAGATTAAAAACGGCAGTTCCGGGATCGTGCCTTGCGGCACGACCGGCGAATCGGCCACTCTGTCTTTTGAAGAACACGACAGGGTGATCGAGATTGCTATTGAGCAGGCAAAAAAAAGAGTCCCGGTTATCGCCGGCACCGGTTCGAATTCTACCGAAGAAGCAGTGATGTTGACTAAACATGCTGCAGAATCCGGCGCGGATGCATCTTTACAGGTATCCCCGTATTACAACCGGCCTACACAGAGAGGGCTCTATGAACATTTCAAGGCGATTGCCGAAGCCGTGGATATCCCGATCATTCTTTATAATATTGCTTCGCGCACCGGAGTAAATATAGAGCCGGAGACCATTGCCAGGCTTGCCCGTGATTGCAAAAATATAGTGGGCGTAAAAGAAGCTTCAGGCAGCCTCGATCAAATGTCGCGGATCAAACAATTATGCCCGCAAAATTTTGATTTGATTTCCGGTGATGATAGCCTGACCCTGCCTATCTTGGGTATCGGCGGAACAGGGATCATTTCCGTGGTGGCTAATATAGTACCGCAGGATGTAGCGGATCTGGTGAGTGAGTTTGAAAAAGGCAATATTGAAAAATCCCGCCGGATCCATTATAAATTATTGCCTCTGATCAAAGCAGTTTTTATCGAGACTAATCCCATACCGGTTAAAACAGCGATGGGGTTAATGGGGTTATGCGAGCCGGATTTAAGGCTGCCGATGTGCGCTATGAGCCCTGAAAATCTGGAAAAATTAAAAAAAGCCCTGGAAGACTACGGCCTCTTGAAATAAAAGGAGAAAGATAAATGATTAAATTAGGCATAGCTGGTGTCTGCGGCAGGATGGGCAGGCGTATATTTGAGCTAGCCTCGCAGGACAGGGATTTTGAGCTGTCCCTGGCCTTAGAGAAAAAAGGCACGCCGATGATCGGTAAAGATTTAGGCAAGCTGAAAATTTCTTCCAGCCCCGACGGCCTCTTCTTGGTAGATGTGTTTATAGATTTTACCGTGCCTGAGGCAGCCGAAATAAATTTGGATTACGCGGCAAAGTATAAAAAGGCATTAGTCTTGGGGACTACGGGCTTGAGTGACGCGCAATTAAAGAAAGTCCAGGATGTATCCGCTGTTATCCCGGTAGTCTTTTCCCCGAATATGGCTATAGGCGTCAATGTGTTATTTGCGATGCTGCCTGAAATAGCTGCCAGGCTAGGCCCGGATTACAATATAGAAATAGTGGAGGCGCATCATAAGGCCAAAAAAGACGCGCCTTCGGGAACGGCTAAAAAATTCGGCCAGATTTTAGCGGAGGCGACAAAAAAAGAAATACCTGTCCATGCTATCCGTTTAGGCGATATTGTAGGCGATCATACGATTATATTTTGCGGTAACTCCGAACGCATTGAAATAAAACACCAGGCGCATTCGCGCGATCTATTTGCCGTGGGTGCATTGAGGGCAGCTAAATGGATCGCAGGTAAGCCCGCAGGATTATATTCTATGCAGGATGTGCTAAAGAGGTAAGAATGTTTAAACTTTCGAAAAAACTAAATTCCCTTCCGCCTTATTTATTCCTGGAGATCGATAAAGCTAAAAGGAAAGCGCGCTCAGAAGGCAGGGATATTATTGATTTTGGTATAGGCGACCCGGATCAGCCGACACCTAAACATATTATCGAAGCATTGCATCAGGCGGCGCAGGAGCCCAGCAACCATCGTTATGCTTTAGACCAGGGGATGCCTAGCCTGCGGCGCGCTATAGAAGGATGGTATAAAAGAAGGTTCGGTATAAACTTCAATCCCGATACTGAAATTCTGCCGTTGATCGGTTCAAAAGAAGGTATCGCGCATTTTCCTTTAGCATTTTTAAATAACGGAGATTATTCGTTAGTGCCTGATCCATGCTACCCGCCTTATAAAGGAGGGACGATTCTCGCCGGAGGCAGGCCTTATCTTATGCCCCTTAGAGAAAGTAATGCCTTTTTGCCGGACCTGAAAAAAATACCCTTAAGTGTCCGTAAAAAAGCCAGATTGATCTATATCAATTATCCGAATAACCCCACGGGTGCTACGGCGGGAAAAGATTTTTACCGCGAAGTCATTAAATTCGCCAGGCGCAATAAAATTATCGTGATCTCGGACCTGGCCTATTCTGAAATGAGTTATGACGGGTATCGCCCCTCCAGCCTTTTGGAAATCGAAGGCGCAAGAGAAGTAGCCATAGAGTTTCATTCTCTATCTAAAACATACAATATGACAGGCTGGCGGATAGGGTGGGCCTGTGGTAATGAAAAGTTGGTAGCGGCGTTAGCAAAAGTAAAATCCAATATTGATTCCGGGATATTCTCTGCGATCCAGGTAGCTGGTGTTGCTGCCATAGAAGGCCCGCAGGAACACATCGTCAGCATGCGCAATATTTACCAGAAGAGGCGGGATGTTTTAGTCCTGGGTTTAAAATCCCTGGGTTGGCAATTGGATTTGCCGAGTGCCACATTTTATATCTGGATAAAGATTCCTTTTAAGATGAGCTCTATAAAATTTGCTGCTTTATTATTGGATAAAGCAAATATTGTAGTTACTCCCGGCGTAGGATTCGGTAAATACGGAGAAGGTTATATCCGGATGGCGCTTACAGTCCCGCAGGAGAGAATAGCGGAGGCGGTCCAGCGCTTGAGAAAAATATTGTAATGGTAACCTGCTATTTAGGCATAGGTTCTAACTTGGGCAACAGAAAGAGCCAAATAAAATCTGCCATCGCAAAAATTAATTCTTTAAAAGAGACGAAAGTCTTAAAGGTCTCCAGGATCATAGAGACCAGGCCTGTCGGCGGTCCGGCTGGCCAGCCTGAATTCTTAAACTGCGCTTTAAAAGTCAGGACAAACCTTTCCCCCTTAACACTCCTTAAAAAACTCAAAATAATCGAGAAAGATCTCGGCAGGAAAAAAACCGTCCGTTTCGGGGCGCGTGTGATCGATCTGGATATTTTATTTTACGCAGACAAAATTATAAAGAGAAAAGAGCTCGTCGTTCCGCATCCCAGGATGTATAAACGTGATTTTGTGCTTGAACCTTTATCGGGGATCATATGCAGATAATCCGTAACCCCAAAAAATTATCCGAAATTTTAAAGAAATACAGGTCTAAGGGTAAGGCTATCGGCCTGGTGCCGACGATGGGTGCGTTGCACGAGGGTCATTTAAGCTTGCTGCGCCAGGCTCGCCGGGAAAATAATATCGTAGTAGCCAGTATTTTTGTAAATCCTACGCAGTTTGGGCCAGGCGAGGATTTTTCCCGTTACCCCAGGCCGGCAGCTAAAGATATATCCTGCTGCCGTAAGGGAGGCGTTAATTTTATTTTTTACCCCAGCGTAAAAGATATGTACCCGCAGGGTTTTTCTACTTTTGTTACCGTGGAAGGATTAAGCAGCGTTCTTTGCGGCGAGCACAGGCCAGGGCATTTCCGCGGGGTCGCTACGGTAGTAGCGAAACTTTTTAATATTGTCCAACCGGATAGCGCTTATTTCGGCCAAAAGGATGCCCAACAAGCGATAATCATTAAGAGGATGGTAGCCGACTTAAATATTCCGGTCAAAGTAAGGGTTATGCCTACGATACGCGATAAAGAGGGCCTGGCTTTAAGCTCAAGGAATGTTTATCTAAGCCTCGCGCAAAGGCATGATGCCTTGGTTCTGTCAGGGGCTTTGAAATTAGCCAGGCATTTGTTTAAGAGCGGGGTTAAAGATAGCGCTAAAATTATCGGCAGTATGAAGAAGATGATCAAAGGGAAAAAAAGTGCCAAAATCGATTATGTCGCAATCGTAGATTTGAATAATCTTAAACCGATAAAGAAAATATCGGATAATTGCCTTATTACTTTGGCTGTGCGTATCGGTAAAACGCGGCTGATCGATAATACAATAATTGCATAATGGGAAAATTATTAAAAGTCGGAATTGTAGGCTGTGGTGCAATCGGGACGTCGCTGGCAAAGGCGGTGTTTTCAGATTTTTCCAGTTCAGCCCGGTTAACCGGCCTCTATGATACCGAGATAGAAAAGGCGCAGAAATTAGCCGATAAATTCAATAACCCTGAATTAGTAGTTTTGAGCCTGGAGGATTTGATAAATAAAGCAGATTTGGTGATCGAAGCTACAAAGGCGCAATTTTCTTTTGGCATAGCGCAAAAGAGCATTAATGCCTCGCGCGATATCATGGTGATGAGCGTGGGTGGCTTGATCCAGCGCTTCGAGGAACTGGAAACATTAGCGAAGGAAAAAAATGCCCGTGTCTTTATACCTTCTGGAGCTATCTGCGGCATTGACGGCTTAAAAGCAGCCAGTTGTAGCAAGATAAATAAAGTTACCCTGACCACCAGGAAGCCGCCCAAAGCATTTCAAGGTGTAGCCTATGTAGCCGAAAAGAAGATAGATCTCGAGCATCTAAAAGAAGATCTCGTCATTTTTGAAGGAAGTGCCCGCGAGGCCACAAAATCTTTTCCCCAGAATATCAATGTTGCCGCGACATTAAGCATGGCAGGTATCGGCCCGGAGAATACGCTTGTGCGTATCATTGCCTCGCCGAATATTACCCAGAATATCCATGAGATAGAAGTAGAATCTGATGCCGGTAAAATAACCACGCGCACAGAAAACGTGATCCATCCTGATAATCCTAAGACAAGTTATATGGCGGTTCTCTCCGCTATAGCGGTCTTAAAACAGATTTTAGAGCCGATAAAGATCGGCGCTTAATTTTAAAACGAGAGGAGGTGATTTAGGCTATGGCAGATAAAGTAGTGAAGTTAGGAATAAAGAGAGTAAAAGGGTACCTCTATTATGTTGACAAAAAAGGCGATGTTTCTTGTGCTAAGATGGCAAGAGGCACAAAGAAAGGGGGTAGCCCTAAGAAAGTAGCGAAATGCGGGATCACCAGAAAAAAAGGCTACCTTTATTTCATCGATAAAAAAGGCGATGTTTCTTGCGCTAAGATGAAAAGGGGCGGCAAAAAGAAAAAAAGATAAGAGCAAAATACTGCCCTCTAACTAATAATCAAAAGCGATATATTTAGAGGGCAGTATTTTTAAAAGATGAAAATAAGATACTTAAGATGGCTGGACAAGCATATCGGGCTTACCCTTTGTTTTATATTATTCATATTAAGGGCCCCCGGGAGAATATTTGCTTTGCGGGCCAAAGAAAAACTTGACGATAAAGATATTAAAAAAATATTGATCATTAAGTTTTTGGGCTTTGGCAGCATAACCTTAGCTTATGATTTTTTTCAAGCTATACGCAAGAATTACCCTGGCGCCTACCTGTGCGCGCTTACCTTAAAGCAGAATGCGCAGATCTATGAAATATCAGGCCTATTTGACAAAATAATTTATATAGAGAATAAATCTTTTGGAGGGCTATTATTAAATACCTTAAAAATGGTTCTCCTGTTGAAGAAGCAGCATTTTGACGTGGCTTTTGACCTGGAGTTTACTTCCCGTTTCTCGGCGATAATCACTTATCTGGTAAATGCCAGGCGCAGGATAGGCTTTGCATATGAAGGCGTATGGAGGGGTAATTTTTTCACGGATACATTGAAATTCCGGGAAGGCGAAAAATTAAGCGCATCATATTTAGAGCTGGCCACTTTGCTTGATGATAATATCAAGGCTGCGCCGCATGCGCTTAAATTAGACATAAAGGAAGCTGACCGGGATTTTGTAGACGAACTTTTGAGAAAAGCGGGGTTGTCTGGTATTACTCCTCTTATCGGAATGAATATAAACGCAAGTGAGCTTTCTTTTTTGAGGCGTTGGCCGCAGGAATATTTTGTCCTTTTAGCCGAAGAGCTGATAAGGAAATATTCAGCGCATATTATTTTTATCGGAGACAAGAATGATTCTGCGTATGTAGCTAACACAATAGCAAAGATAACTTTTAAAGAAAAGATACATAATTTTGCAGGTTTGACTTCAATGGCGCAATTGGCTTGTCTTTTATCCGGGCTGGAGTTGTTTATTTCTAATGATAGCGGCCCGTTGCACCTGGCAGTATATGTAGGAACGCCGACCGTATCTTTTTTTGGCCCCGAAACACCCCTTATCTATGGCCCGGAAGGAGAGCGCCACATCGTATTCTATAAAAAAATGGAATGCAGCCCCTGCATCAGAGTTAAAAATTACAAACATTTCCACTGTGTTAATAATGATCGTTGCCTTCGCCAGATAAAACCGTCAGAGGTCATAAGTGAAATCCAAAGAAGGGCAATACTTCGATAATATAGCAGACGTATTCGATACGCATTTCAATGCCTACTCGAAGGCTGCCGGGGCTTTGCGCGTAAAAAGGCGGATAGAGCTATTTTTCCGGCATTGCCGGTTCAAGCCGGGAGCAAAGATACTTGAGATCGGTACCGGCACAGGGGAATACGCTAAGGGTTTATCTGTATACGGGTCTTCGTTATTTTGCACTGATATATCTTTTAACATGTTGAACAAGGCAATTACAAAAGTAACAAAACAGGGTAGCGCCCGTTTTTTTGTCTCTGATATCGGGCAACTGCCGTCCAGGGATGAAACTTTCGACGCGGTGGTAGGCAATGCTGTTTTACACCACCTGGATATTAAAAAAGCCTTACCTGAACTTTTCCGCGTCCTCAAAAAGGGAGGGGTGTTTGCCTTCACTGAGCCTAATATGCTTAACCCGCAGATATTCTTGCAAAAACATATAAGATTCCTCCGGAAGCTTGCCGGGGATACGGATACGGAAACGGCGTTCTTGCGTTGGCAGATAAGGAAAATTTTTGAAAGCTCCGGATTTAAAGCAGTCCAGGTAGAGCCTTTTGATTTTTTACATCCGCATACCCCTGGTTTTATCTCCGGGGTTGTCAATAGCGCGGGCCTCGCGTTAGAAAAATTATTTTTATGCAGGGAGATCGCCGGTTCATTGTTGATCAGGGGAAAAAAATGAAAGTATACCTTATTAATCCTCCGTCGAGTAACGGCATCAAGATGGTCAGGGAAGGCAGGTGCATGCAGAGGAAGGGCGCCTGGACGACTGTCTGGCCGCCGATTACCCTGGCTACGATGGCTGCCATGCTTTTAAAAGAAGGCATAGAAGCCCGTTTGAATGACTGTATAGTCGAGGATATCGATTACAAAAAATTAAAACTAAAGATCGCGGAGTTCAAGCCGGACCTGGTTGTTATAACTACAGCCACTGCATCTATAAATTCCGATCTTTATTGCGCTGGAATAGCCAAAGAATTATCTTCCGGGATCAAGACGCTTGCCTTCGGGCTGCATCCGACTGTCCTGCCGGATGAGTCTTTTCTCCTGGAGCCGTCTTTAGATTTTGTCATCCGCGGCGAGCCTGAGTTCTGCCTTTTGGAACTGGTAAGGGCGTTAAAACAGGGCGGGGGCTTCGCGCAAATAAAAGGCCTGTCTTACAGGGATGATTCCAAAATAGAACATAATCCAAACCGCGGATTTAATGACGACTTAAATGAGCTTCCTTTCCCCGCCTGGGAATTAGTCGATATCCGTAATTATCCTCTGCCGTTAAGCGGCGAGCCGTTTTTATTGGTTACGACTTCCAAGGGCTGCCCGCATTCCTGTGTTTTCTGCCCGGCAAAGCCCTATTATGGAAGCAGGATACGTTTCCGGGATGTAAAATTAGTCGTAGATGAGATCTGTTATATAAAAGAAAAATTAGGGGTAAGCCAATTCCTGATCTGGAGCGAATCTTTTACGGAAGATAAAGGCTACGTTATGAAGTTATGTGATGAGATAGCCAGGAGGAACCTGAAAATATCCTGGGCCTGTAACAGCCGCGTGGATAAAGTAGACCTCGAGATACTTCGGGCTATAAAAAAAGCAGGATGCTGGATGATCGGCTTTGGCGTAGAATCGGGAGCCCAGGAGATACTCGATAACGTCAATAAAGGCACGACTATTAAACAGATAGAGGATGCGATCGATTGGTCAAGCTCTGCGGGCCTGGAAGTCACCGCGCATGTCATCTTTGGCTTGCCGGGTGAGACCCTTGCGACCGGATTAAAGACGATAAAATGGTTGAATAAATTAAAGATCGACTATGCGCAGATTTACTGCGCTGTGCCCTGGCCTTCTACGCCGCTTTATCCTATTGCCAAAGAAAAAGGCTGGCTTACGACCGGCGATTGGCAGCTTTACGAGCAGAACCATTATATATTGGATATGGGCACTATTACCAAAGATGAGGTGGAGTATCTAAGAAGGCTGGCGATGCGGAAGTTCTATCTTTCGCCGGCCAGGATATTTAAAGTATTAAAAAAAATAAATTCTTTTAAACGCTTTCGGCTTTTTATTAAAATGGTCGCGGAATTCATCAATTGGCTGTAGGTTTATGGGCATATCTAAATTGCGGTTATTTTTGATTTTATTACTGGCCTCCCTGGTTATTTATTCCGGTTCGCTTAAGGGAGAGTTCCTGCTTGATGACCACTCGCTTATTATCAATAACGAGTATATAAAACACATAAAGACCTTACCCCTACTTTTTACTACGCACGTCTTTAGTTTTTCCATCCATAACTTTGAAACCAACCATACTTATTACCGGCCCCTGCAGACCCTGTCATTTGCGTTTGATTATGCTGTTTGGAGGTTGAATCCTTTCGGTTACCACCTGACTAATGTTATCATGCATTCTTTGAATGCCTTTTTGGTATTTTTGCTGATTTATTGGCTATTTACCAATTATCCGCTTGCCTTCTTGACCAGTATATTATTTTGTATCCATCCTATGCAGAGCGAGGCTGTAAGTTTTATCAGCGGCCGCTCGGAATTATTGGTAAGTTTATTTACTTTGCTAAGCGTGGTGTCTTATCTTAGTTACCTAAAATCGAGAAGAGGGCTGTTCTATCTTACTGCGCTTGTAAGTTTTATATTTGCCCTGCTCTCGCGGGAGGCGGGATTCTTACTTTTATTACCCTTTTTCATACTGGCATTGGGAATAAGATCAAAATTGTCCCGGTCTTCCGTATGGGCGCATTTCTTTTCTTTTGCCGCAGTTTTGGCCATTTATATAGAGCTGAGGCTGACTATCCTTTTTCCGATAAAGTCACTGCTTAATTCCCAGTCGAGTTTCTTAGCGGATCTTTTGAATTTCTCGAATGTTTTAATCGAGTACATATATCTTTTCATATTCCCTCATGGCTTACATATCTTCAGGTCAATACAGCCTTCTTTTTTAGCCAGCCCATTCCATATCATTCTGCCCGTATTTTTTTTGATTTTGCTGGCGGCCGTCTCTCTCATATGCATAAGGCGCAAGAATCACGTAGTCTTATTCGGCATAGGCTGGTTTGTTTTTACCTTGCTCTATCTGGCCAGGGGTATGCATAAATTCCAGGGCTCTATTGCCATGGAAGAGCATTGGGCCTATTTGGCGAGCCTTGGTTTTTTTATCATTGTTGCCTATCTTATTTTAAGTATCAATAAGCGCGTATTTGCCAAGGCATTGACCGTATGTATTATCATTATCTATGGCGGCCTGGCTTTTATTAACTCTAGCCACTGGAAAAACGAATTAGCTTTTTACCGTTACAACCTGAAATTTATCGAGCCGTCTTTAAGTATCATCCCGCGTTTGAATTTTTCCACTGCTCTCTATAAACACGGGCTCTACCAGGAAGCAATAGGCCAGGTAAACTTTATATTATCGTTGGCGCCAAATAATTTATTTGCGTATATCCAGCTCGGGGATATCTTCCGCGTGATGAAAAAATTCCCCGAAGCAAAACAGGCCTATAAGGATGCCTTGAAAATAGATTATTTCTGCTGGCAGGCAAACCGTAAGCTGGAGGCATTAGCCAAAGAAATGGGGGAGGTGTATGTGCTTGATATGGATCCCCGCTTTCCGCCTGATGAGGCGAGGATCATCTCTTTTATGAGAATGGGCGAATTTGACAAAGCAATGAAAGCCCTGGCTAAAGAATTATCGGTTAAACCCTCGCCGCAACTTTATACGCTTTGCGGCATAACTTACGGGAAGGTAGGGCTATATAATCAGGCGATAGAGGCTTTTAACGCAGCGCTCAAGCTGGACCCCGGTTTTCTTATTGCATTGCATAACCTGGAGGTCGCTTATTTAAACACCAACAGGCCGGATAAGGCAGCCGAGGTGG
>JALOCE010000055.1 GCA_023227925.1 Candidatus Omnitrophota bacterium | reverse complement strand
ACGATATCACTGTCTATAATACCGATCTCGCGCTCGCGCTCCATCACGAGCGCGTTTATAGCGGGCAATCAGAGCATATCGCCGACGCGACGCGCATGATCGCCCTCAAAGCGCTCGAGCAGATTCCACCCGATAAGGTCAGCGGAGAGCTGCGCGCTAAAATGCTTGTCATGTTGCAGCAATGATGGGTACGCGCGATACGCAGCGCGCCCCGTTTTTTTTTACGCGTCGTCGCGCGCACCATCACTCGCGCGCCAATGGCCAAAAAATAGTACCGCACAGCGCGCCGCGGTCATTTATCGTCGTATGCGATCCACCCCCTTCTCTCGAGCCACCTCCTCATGTCGCGCAGCGTGAACCCGATCGTCCCACGTGCGCGCGTAACAGCGAATTGATTTATATAATAATCGGATGGACTGTTATCGCGCGTCGGTTCGGTGCATCCGATTGACAGCGCGAACACGCGATATTTGCTGCGGAAATCATTCTTCTCGCATATAATCTCCTCATCCTCCCCGGTCGCGCTGCTCGAAATGACCCGTCGCTCGACTATCGCGATGAAAAACTCTCGCATCGCCCGATCAGCCGAGATACCGCCCCCGGCGACACCGAGCGGCGGAGGCGGAGCGGTCGATAATGATGCCGCGGGCGCGCCCAAACATATCGGGGACGACGATTCGCGGGGTGATCTACATGACCCAGGCGGAGAGCCGATCGTGCGCAGCGCTTCTGTTAGCACTCTGCGATCAATACAGTCCCCGAGCGCATCCTCCAGTTGCCCAATATATTCCCTGGTCGTGTCCGATGCGCGAGCGAGCGCGCGCCCGCTTACGTCCCACGGAAATGCATCATCGCGCGGAACAATAAACTCGCTCGCGCTCGGTGCCCCGGCGCTTCTTTCGACATCGCCATAATCACTTGCGCATACGCGCAGAGTATTACCATCACTCGCGCGATAGGGAATCGCACGCACATCAATCGCGCGCGCCCACGCGCCGTCACACGCAATCTCGCGCGCGACCATTCCAGCACCCGACGGTTCTTCGATCAGTACGCGCTCAACGTCATCATGCAGCATCAAATCATGCATAATATCGCGCGTTTTCGCGATCCATCGCGATGGGATATCGCGCATATCAAGCGTCGCGCAACGTAATTTCTGCACGACTCGGCGAAACGCGCGCGGATCCTGAAACGCGAGCGCGCCCGGCACGAGCGTACCATCGGCGCAGGCACTCATCGGTCCAATAACCGTTTCCGGCGCGGGACATTCCCAAACAAGCGCGCGCAACCACGCGAGGGATTGACCATGCGCGGGAATCTCGATACAGCAATCGCGCGTTATCCATATTTTATCGCGACCGATCGCGGCGAATCGATACGGGCGCTCCTCAACTTCCGCGGTCGCGCACTCCTCGGCGAACGTCTGCAGCGCGCGCGGCACCGATCCAAACGATGACGCGCATCGCGCAAGAAACTCCATCCGCGCCAGCCTCGTGCGCATTTTTTCGATCTCCGCAGCAATATCCTCGCTCATTCCTATATTCACCGGCGCGCGGATTCAACTTTGGGCCATCGCGCGACCGCCGCGCGACCCTTGCCCCCGTAAAAATGAACCCAGCGCGCCACAATATAATCATCGCGCCGATATGTATCCCAATATCGTGTGTTTCTGCGGATGCCCGCTCGGGCATTTATATAACGCATTCCGCGCCGCATGCATCAAGCATCGCGCCGGGCCGCATGCGCGCGAGCCAATCGGCTATATTCTCGATGACCTCGGCATAACGAAGGATTGCTGCCGCGCACGCATGATGACCAATATGGAATTTAAGAGCTTCTATTACGTTCCCGACCCCAGCGGCCTCGCACCAACGCTCCCCATCGCGCGCGCGATCGCGCCCGAAGCACCCAAAGCAAAGAAGCGCGCCGCCAAAGGTAAAGCGCCGCGCGATTAACCCTGCGCGCAAGTGATCACGCGCTCCTCCGCAACGCTTCGCTTCGCTCCTCCGCAGCGCTTCGCGCCCCATTTTTTTTTCGCGCGGCGCATCATTCATCACTCTCGGCAAGCCGAGAAGTACCGCCACCACGCAAACACGGCTCTATCCCGCGCGCCCACACCCATTCGAAATAATCATCTTGGAACCTATCGAATAGCGCGCCCCGCGGCGTCGCGTACCCAACGCGATCATTTACCTCGAGGAGAACCACGCATGGGTCCACGCGCGATCCCTCGATCCGTCGCCGCACGACCATAACATCGAGCCCGAATACTTCAAATGCGACCTCCGATTCAGGATACGGTCGCGCGCCCCCGTGGCGCATTAATTCTGCGAGCGCGCCGCAAATCCGCGCCATCTGCGACCATATTTCCGCGACATCCAGCGCGCGACCATCCGGCGATCTTATTGCGCTCGCGTGCGTCGGAAAGAACCACGCGCCGGCAGTGGATCCCGCGTGCGTATCATGGATTTCATCGCGATCGTATCGCGCGCGCTCGTATGGTTCGCGCGCCGTTAATATTTTCGCTCGCGGCGCCCGCGCGTCATCATCCGAGCTCCCGAATAGCTCCCAAAAAACGCCACCACCCGCGCGCGGAGTGCTTTCGCCGTCGCACGCGCGGAATAACATGTACATTCGAAGATGGAATTTGAGCCCCGCGCCTCCCTCTGGCGGATAGAATAAATATGGGTCGCTCAGGTATTCAGAGACAATCACGCCATCCGCGACGCGCTGCCCCATGCGCTTGTATCGCGCAACCGCCGCATCAACATCCGCGCGCGCCGTGATGCGCGTTATTCCGCGCCCACTCGCGAAACCCACAGTCGACGGACGCGCGATGAATACGCGATCGCGCGCTACTAGATCATCCGCGCCCACCGCGAACTCGCGCAGCCCCCACGTCCGCGCAAAGTGCCGCGCGTAAATATCGCGCATCCTCGCGTTGGCTCGCATAGCGAGATGTAGCGCGCGCTTATTTGTAATTATCTCGTGCCCGCTGGCGTCGAGTACATTCTTCGCGCGGCTGCGCATGCGAAACGCGCGCTTATCGTATTTCCCGCTCGCTTCGAACGTCACCCATACGAGCGTCGCCCACGGCGCGTCTTTTTCCTCGTGCCGCAATCCTCGCCTCTCCAGCATGCGCGCGAATCGCGCTTCGTCAAGCCCGACGAGATCGCCGAAAATTACATACGTACCGCGACCCCCGCTGATATTGCTCATTCGCGCCGCGCATACTTATATTTCGCGCGTCCAAAAGCGCTCGCGCACACTCGCGGACCCCGCACGCACGCGCGCGAAAATTGAATCGCGCCGCCGGATTATAATAAAAAGACCGCGCGACATTATATCTCGCCATGTCATTCCCCGCTGTGGATCCCGCGACCATCATCGAAAGCAAGAATACCGGCCATGACATACTCAAGATCGATATCCCCCAGGACATAGATAAAATGAAAGCGTTCGCGCAGGGCACGCGATTTCTCAACGCGACGATGAGCGTCCAATCCATCGGCGGCGTCGCGTGCGCGCCGAAGAAATTCAGCATCATCTACGAAGGTGCCGGCGAGATGGAATCGTCTATCCGCATACTTTTCGGCGTCGCTCCGCCAGGTCAATACGCCACCGAAGCGTCGGCGTCGAAGCGCGCGACCATGGGCCTCTCGCTCGATGATTGCGGCGATCTTGGTCGCGCGATTGACATCATCGATCGCGAATTCAACGAGCAGGTAACCGCGAACGCGAGCAAAATATGGCATAGATCATCCTCGATGTGCGTCGCGAGCCCAGTCAAGCGCACGTACGGCGACGACACGAAAAAGCTAGATGAGACCGGCAAATCGATGCGCGGCGCGCCGCGCGAGCGCCCGATAATAAATATCTCGATCGATTTTACGCGATTCCCGAAATCGTTCCGTGCCCTCGCGGAGCAGCCGCGCACGACGGTTTACGATTGGTCCACGCGCAAGATAGACGAGAAATCGGTCGAGACATTCGAGGAACTATTGGGCGATGATGGCAACACGCTGTCGCCCACCAACGCGACGTCCGTCATAAGATCCGGCGATATCATTCGCAGAATCGCGATCGCGTGCGATGGTATATCCGTCACGTCGGCGTGGGTCAGCATGCGCTTCCGCGCGCATCGGATCTGGATTGAAAGGCAATCGTCCACCGATATTGATCTGATTTCCGCCACTAAGCGCGCGCCAATCGCGAAATCATTCGCGGCGCTCTCGCTCGACGGCGCCGCGCCCGCGAAACAAAAAGGCCCCGCGCGCGATGATGATATTGAGCCCGCGGACGACGATGATTCCGCGCCATATAGTTGAAGCACGCGCGCACGCGCTACGAGCGCGACTTATTTTTTCGCCCCGCGAAGCACGCGCGCCCCGCATACGGTCAAAAAATAAACCCGACCGCGCGCCGCGCTCAGAGATCGTCGAGGACTTGCGCGGCGGTGCGCTTATACTTCTTGATAACGTCGGGGTCGATAATGAACGCGTTATACAGCGTCCCGACACGCGGAACCGCACCAAACGTCAGCGGGCCCGAAACGCCGCCGAGAATATCGCGCCGCGCCCCCAGCGCCGCCTCTGTAAATACTTGCACCGGCGCGGCTTGACCCGCGCGCAGCGCAACATTATTCGCTTCGCGCACCGATAATCCGCCGCGCTCGATGGACGTAACGTGCCCCGTGCGCGTCATTTCATCCGCGTAAATCATGTAATGACGCACGTTACATTTTTCGACGAGGCCGCGCATTTCGGTGATAATGCGATTGCGCGCCGCCTCGATTCCGAGCACCGCCGCGAGCTCTTGGATCGCGTCAGTCTGTATTGCGTCCGCGCGCACGCCCTCAACGCGCGCCGCGCGCAGCATATTCGTTCCCTGCGTCACGACGCCCCAATAATTCATATCTTCGACAATCGCGCCGTCATCATCGGTGCGCGTGCAAATCAAGCGCTCCGCGCGCGCAGCGCGTATCCCAGCTATTCCGCGGATGATTGTCTCGAGAATAATATCATACGCGTCGCGCACGCGACCTGCGGCGCCTCCGCGGCGCGATCGCCGGCGCCCGCCGCCTGCCGCGAAGCGATCCAATCCCGGCGCGCGTATGTATGCGCGAACAACCACGCGCCGCGCGCGCTCCGTAGTGTAAACAACGTACAGATCCGCGAATCTATCGCGCAGCGCAATAATGACGTCGCGCATGGAAATATTCTTCAAGACGAGCTCGCCCTTTGATATTTCGAATCGCATACACCACGGCGCGAGATCGCCCGGCGGCGCGAACATGGGATTATCCGCGACGAATTGGTCAATCCACTCGCGCTCGTCCGCGTACGCGGGATGTATTACCTCGCCAAAACGCTCGTAAAATATCTGGCTCGTCACCACGAGCTGCGAAAAACGCAGCATCTCGAGACGCAAAGCCACCTCATGCGCGCGCTCGCGCGAGCGCGCCCATTCTTCCCGCAGCGCGATGGTCATCACGGGGCCGCCGAGCCTATCAACGCCGTACGCGTTCATAACCTCGCGGCATTTACTCATTTTTATGCGCGACGCGTTCCCGCCGGTCAGCGCGCTTTGCTTGTATGAATCGAGCATATCCTGCGTGAAAGGCTCCGAAAACGATTGCGCCGCAATAATCCCGACCGCTTGCCCGGGATCAATCAGCGCCGCCAATACGGTTTCTGCGATCGCGTCCAATACCGCGCGCGCGAACGAATCCGCGCTCACATGAACGCCCGCGCTCATCTCGCGCACGCGCACGGCGCATAATTCCGCGCGCAAATACATGCGCGCCCATGTACCAGCAGCACGCGCGAATTCGGGCACCCATCCGCGCGCGCGCCGCTGCTCATCGTTAATGAACAGATACGGGAAATCATCGCAGAATTCGCGCACGCGCGCGACCGCGGCCGCGAGATCATCATCCGCGACTACGCGTGCGCCCGTACTCGCGCTCGTACTCGCGCCATCGTGCAGAGCCGTCGCGACGCGTTCCGCAATTCGCGCAACGCTGAATGGCATTTTTATCGCGCCGTCCATCTTATCGCGCACCGAGAGGCGCTCGATTGTGCCGCGGATGCGCCGATATTCCGCGCGATCCGCCACAATCCGCGCGTATTCCTCGTCGAACACGCCTTGTCGCGATGGATTCGCCGCCGCGAAACGATATCGCGCCGCGAGCGCAGCGTCGCTGAGCATCGCGGGGCCATACGTGACCGTTTCCAGCGCGCGCGGATCATAATAATCGCCGCCGTACACGAGCGAGACAATATCCGCGCCCTTGATCGTCATGCGGTGGTTATTCGTGATGACGCTCTCGAGTGATTTTATCGATTTGCGATTCTGGTCGCCCGTGATCGAGGTCATGAGCGCGCGCGAAATGATATCCGTGCGCGCCATCATCGCATTATAAATGCACCCGACGAGCGGTAATCCACCCATAAAACTCGCCGCAACATAGCCGCGCGCTTCCGGCGCCTCCTCGAAGCGCTGGAAATACGGCAGCGTGCGTTCATAGCCGAAATTCGCCCGCGCCCGCGCGCCGCTGATCATAACGAGCCCCACGGTCGCGACCATATTCACAAGGTATGTCGGCGATCCTTTTCCAACCGCCATCATCTCGAAAACGCCATTCGCGCGCGGATCCGCGATGCTGCGGATCACGGGCTCATAAAATTCATCCGCGACGCGCTGAATATTGATCTGGCGATCCTCGTAGAATTGGCGCACCGTCTTGCCGATCGGCGGCACGATTTGGCCGCGATTTAATTGATCAACCGCTTGATACGCGCGTGTGAGCGTAGCCTGCGATATCGCGTCTATTTTCGCGCGCTCCCCGGGCGCAATCGCGAAATCGCGCACGCCTGTCGTGAATCCATGCTGCGAGAGGAAATTAATCCCGACCTGCTGCATATCATAAATCGCGTCGAGCGTGCGCCGCGGACCGTATTCGTGCACCATTCGCTGGTAAATACTGCCCGCGCCCGCGCCAATACTCGGTTTATCGAGGCATCCGCGCAACAATCGCCCGCCGGCGATTTCCACAATCTCGCTCTCGCGCGAGCGCGGCATCCATTTCATCCACGGCTGATCCGGATTATAATAGCCGCTCTTACCGCGATAGTTTATCGGCGTGCGCTCGAGCGCGAACGAAACGATATCATGCCCCGTTATCAGCGCGTCGCGCGATAAATCCGGCGCGCAATTCGTGCTCGAGAACACCAGTCCCGCGTGGTATTTATCGAGCGCGATCCCGCGCTGCGTGATTTTCATCAGCCCAACCAGCGAATCGCCCGATTGACCGATGAACATACTTCCTGTGGTCGCGCTTACCATGCGCGACGCGACGTTCGTCATCATTATCTGCTCGTTCAGCGACGCCGCATGCGCGTAATTGAAGATATTCATCTGGTCGCCATCGAAATCCGCGTTGAAAAATGGGCATATCAGCACGCTCATCCCATTCGCGAGCGCAGTGCGATCAATAACGACGCGCACGGACGTGATATTCGAGAGCGTGAGCGTCGGCTGGCGATTGAACGCGACGATATCGCCATTCACCAGGTCGCGCATGACAATATCGCCCGATTCGAGCCGCAATCCCGGCGCCTCGGGCTTAAAAACGCCACCATCGCGCTTTGCCACGCGCGAACACCCCGGGTAGCGTTGAGTACCATTCGCGACGAACACGAGCAGGCGCTCGCGATTGAAGTCCTGCACGACCTCCTCGATCTGCAGCGTCTGCGCGATGAAGAGCGGGATGCTTATCTGATCCAAATTCAGTCGCGGCGACCCGTCGATCGTGCTGCGCCCCATCCCAAACGCGCGCTTCCCGAGTAGATTATCGCGCATGCGCCCGCGCTTACCTTTGAGGCGCATCGATATTGATTTCGCGCGCTCATTGATGCGCACCAGCATTTCCGCGAGCATTTCTCCCTGCGCGTTGATCGCGACCGCGTATTTCGGGTCGATTTCCTGCGGAATACTCGGTTTTATGCGCTGATTATGGTAGTGGATGATATCCTTGATATGCGACGTTATCGAATCATTTCCGCTTCCGCGCCCGCCCATACGCTTCGTATCGGGGCGAATCGCCGGCGGCGGCACATAAATACAGCGCCACACAAACGCGCGCGGATGAACGAGCGCCGTGCGCCCGAGTGCCGCAACTGTATCGTCGCTTACGCGATCAAATATTTCCGCAATATTATGAGGATACAGCGGCACGTCGCTCGCGATTCCGCTCGCATCCACATCGCGCATCGTAAACGTGAATTTCGTGCGGTCGGGGCGCTGAATCGCGAGATGCATCGCGCCGCACCGCGCGCACGCGCGCCTCGCGCTCGGCAAATGCTTCGCGAGCGCATCCAATCGCGCGCGCGCGCTGCTGGTGCCGGTAATCCGCGCAATATCCGCATCCGACACGATGATCCCGCCGCAATTAAAACACACTATTTTGAGCCATTTCTTTATCTCGGCGAGCGCGATCGGCGAGAGACACGGGTAATTTAAATCAAAATGCCCCGGATGACCATGGCATTTTTCCTTGCCCATCCCGCAGCTCGCGCATAGATACGCACTATCCGTCGTTCCCATACTCGCGTCGAATACGCCGCGCGGCTTCGGCTGCCCCAGCTCGAACATCGCGTTCGACATTACGGGAACGCGGCTCTCGGCGCGCGTATCTGCGTCCGATGCGGGGCGATAGGAAACGCTGCGGATTCCCGCCGTAAACAACGGCATCGCGCGCGCGATCGCTCTCCCGCTGCTCGCGCCCCCGCGGTCGTATTTCTTGCCCTCCATGCGTTCTATGTCGAGCCTATATCTTTCAAATTTAACTATGGACAGCGCGCGATCGCTCTCCCGCCGCCGCGATGAACCGAAAAAAAAAGAGCCCCGCGCACGCGGCCGCTTCATTCGCACACGCGCAACACGCCATCTGTGCGCGCGCGCTGAGGCACGCCCGCGGGCGATAATTCATCGAAGAACACGATGAGTGCGCGCCCGAGCCAATGATTCTCGAAAACGGTGCGCCCGTTGTCTTCCGCCCGCGCGAATTCGCGCGCCTGCGCGATGCGATCCGCGATTGGCCCGCGCGGCGTAATATTGAAACGATCGCCGCCATCCGTCTCGCAGACGAATAATAGCGCGCCGTCCGCGCGCCCGCGCTCGCCTGTCGTGAATCCCACGATGCGATATTCGGCGTCGCGCACCGGTTTTATTTTCAACAACACGCTCGAATGGCGATCGCGCGGCGAGTGCTCATATTGCGCGTTCATTCGCACGATCGCGCCTTCATAACCCTCGCGCAAGTACCGCTCGTAATACGCGCGCGCTGCATCAATCGCGCGCGCACCGCCGCGCGAAACGCACGTCTCGGTTTCCGCGAAGATAATCCGCTGTAATCCACGCGCGACCTCGGACCGCGCAATAGCGCGCAGGAACGCGAATCGCTCGTCCGCGGTCAGCGCGTTTCCGGCAGCGCAACCCTCATTCACGACGAAAATATCGTACACGACGAAGGATAGGCGCGATTGCGCCTCATCGTCATTCGCGCGCCGCACGATGCCCGATATTATCTGCAGCGGCTCGCCGTGCTTATACAATTCGCCATCCAAATAGAGCGCGCCGCCAATAGCGCGGCCTTCGCATTCTATCGCGCGCGCGCGATGCTCAGTGCAACGCGCCGGCGGCGCACATGGTGTTCCGATCGCGCGCGCTGGCGCTCTCTTTTTCTCTCCTCGCTCGGCGGAATCATCCCGCCGCAGCGGCGCGCGCGAATCTCGCCACGCGCCACAAATCAGCGCGATTTCGCGCTTAAGCTCGGTGAATCCCTCATAGAGCAAACCCTTGCGGCTATAAAGTATGGCCTCGCCGCCGAGCATCATCCCGACCGCGCGCACGCCATTATACTTGCGCTGAACGAAGAGCGGCGATGGATCATCGTCGTCCGAAAATACATCCGAATACACGCGCGCGAGCATCGGACGCGGCATTACATCGCGCCCACGCGTCGCGGTCCCGACATCCGCGCGCGCACTCCCCCCCATTCGCCGCACATATTTATTGTAAAGCCCATGCGCGTCGCGCAGTGCCTGACAAAACGCATTCGTTTCGTCGCAATGGCCGACGCTTTTCCCGGCGAAAACCAGCGTCGGCGCGCCTCGTAAGACCGCGCCGTCGCCGATCCGCCGATAAGTACGAATGCGCGCGACGTGTGGCGTCGTCAAATCCTCGCCGCTCGCGATCTCGCGCGAAACGACAAGCGGCGCGCGTCCGCTCGCGCGTGCGTCTTCCTCGCTCGCATATGCGCGCACAGTGATCATCCATTCCGTCGGTTTACCCGATTTCGCCACGCCACGCACTGATGGAAATAAATATGTCGCGCCTCGCTCGTCGAATCCACCGGGAACCTCAGCCGCGCGCGAACCCGAAAAACTGTCGCGAAGATGATGCTCCTCCGCGGCGCTCGCGGTTGGTTTGCGAGGGGTTGTCATCGTCCGAGAGGTATACGTCCGCGCGCGCATTCAAATATCGCATCCGCGCGCGAAAAATGAAAATCAGCGCCCGCAATACAATCGCCCACCTCCCCCAACTAATGGATCCCGCCGCATTATCATCACTCTCGGCATCGCGCGGAGTATTATCATCAATCGCACGCGCAGCGCCAACGACCGAGCAAATCCGCGCGCCGTCATCCGCAGTCGCGATTCCAGAGCCGCGAGAAACACCGCCGCGCGGCACCCGCGAATATCCGCCATCAGCGCTACTGGATTTCTTCCGATCATTCCGCGAGCCACGCATTATCATGATCAATATGAAGCAAAAAAGAGCGCGCATTATCCCGCGCGCGCGACCATAATCCGTCGCGGCATCTATTTTTTGCGGCCGCGCGCGCGACCACCACCCATACGCGCGGCGCGCTTGAAAATCATCGTGCCATATAGCGCCGTGTATTCGCGATCAATCGCGGTTAATCGCCCCGCGAGTGCTGGGTCCGCGCTTCGGAATAAATCATACAGCGCGGGATCGCCATAATCGATGATGCCCGCGCATTTAAAGCCCATCTCCCCAGCGACCGCGCGCACCGCGCTGAAATTACACAGCGGTTCCTCTCGCATCTCATCCGAGAATGGAACGGAAACACGGATCATGCGCCCAAATTCGCCCGCGCCGCCCGCAACCTCGCGGATTTCATATTTCGCACGCGCGCGCGGAGTGCTATCGCCGCTACCCGCGCTCTCGCGCACACCATCGCTTTCGCCACTCGCGCGCGCATCGTCGCCACTCGCGCCATCATTCGCGGGCTCTGATCGACTCCAAATCCCTCCGCCCGCCGCGAGCAATTCCGCGACGCGCTCGCCATTCATCGTCGTTATGAGCGCGATTCCCGCGTCGCTCATCGCGAAATCAATCATCGAGAATATGCGCGCAACCATCTCCCGCGACTCGCAGAAATAGTGAAACGCAAAGGTCGACGCGACCAAATCGAACATGCGTGAGCCGAACCCGATGGCAACCAGCGCAGCACTGAATTGCGTGCGATCCATCCGCGATAAATCCGCGACGCGCCCGATATACATCGGCGCGGCGCATTCGTCACGCGTTCTTCTGTCCGCGGAACCATGTCCCCGCGAATTCGCGATGTTCTCGCCCAGCGCGCCCAGCCATTTCGCCGCGGCGGATTTCGCAATGCCCTTTCTCGCGATCACCTCGACGCGCCCAACGCTCTCGGCGATAGTCGGCGCGTCAATGTCAAAATTCACGACGCAACTCGCGCCCGCGACCGCGTATCGCACGAAATCGCCGGCGCGCCCACCACCAAGATCGAGAACATTATGTCGGGGCATCGCCGCGCCATCGGAGCGTCGCGCAGGTGCGGCAAACATATCTCGTGCGTTATTGTAGATCGCCATCGTGAGAATAAAGCGCCGGAATTTATCCGACGCGATCATCATTTCGCCCGCGTCGTGCTCGAAATAGCGCCCCGATGGTTGCCATAGCGCCTCGAGCGGAAATGGATTCACATAATTCGCGAATACGCTCGTCGCGGTCGAGATATTATTGCCGTTCGTCCTGTCCGCGCGGATGCGCAGCATATCCCATCGGCGCCATAATTCCGCACCGCGCGCGCCGTCACTCACGCTGACGCGCGGAGTGCTTTCGCTACTTGCGCTGGCGCGC
>JALOCE010000077.1 GCA_023227925.1 Candidatus Omnitrophota bacterium | reverse complement strand
GCGCTGGCGCGCATTCGCCATCGCATTTCCACAACGCGCCCGCTGATATCACCGCCCAGCGCCGCAATATCGCGCTCGCGCACGACTAAAATGAACGCATACGGCTCGTATCGGCATGCGAATTGTATGATATCGTCGCGCAACGCCGCCGGCGCGATCTCGTTATGAAACGCCAACCGCTGAATGCAATATTCCGCGCGCTGACGCTCACTGCAGCCACAAAACAGCAAGAATATGCGAAAATCACTGCGCCCGCGCGCGCTCGCGCTGACCGATATCGCTTCGCTTGGTAATACGTATGGCCCGCTGCCGTATAATTTCTCGGGGCAGCGCAAGCATAGAAAATCGATAGTATTCGACTCCATAGGCTTCCATTTGTAATTCCGCGTCGCGAAATAACCCACGCCGTTCTGCGTGAATATCAATCCATCGATCTCATATTCGGAGCCGCCGCCGTCGCGCGCGACGTATAGCGCATCAACCACCGCGCGCACGTCACCGTGCTGGATTTTGATGAATTTCTTCGGTGCGATCGCGATCTCACCATCACTCGCGCTCGCAATGACCGCCAGTCGCGATTCAAACGGCGCCGCGAGCATGGATTCGCCGCCCGATAATAAGCAATCGAAAGCATAGAATCGTGCGCGCGGCGGTTGATGCGCGGACGACCCACTCGCGTCGCTCGTGATAATCTCGCCATCGTAAATGGTATCCATTTTGCTCGCATTACACGCGCCGATCATCATCGTATCGGATATGATCGCGCACGCGCCATCCGCATCAATAATCGCGAGCCCGCGCTCACCATCAGCCTTGTCGGTCGCGAAATAGCCTTCCATCGGGAATATGTTGCGCACATATTCGCTCATCGTCATACTCTGCGCATTATTGAGCAGGTTTTTCAGCCTCGGCGCATCTCCGCGCGCGTCTCGTCTTGCGGTCGCGGGGCCGCGGCCGCTGTCGCTGCTGCTATTAATAAATCGCGCGATCGCGCGCATCAATAATTCGCGAGGATCGCGCGACATACCCACATCCACACCGCGCGGATACGCAATCGCGCACGCGCGCGCCGCAACGTCTTCGATATCCGCGATCGTCAGCTCGCGCTCGCCCAATTCTAGCAGCTCGAGCTCGACCTCATAATGCCGCGCGCCGCTCGCCGCCGCATCCGTTGCTTCAAAAAACGCGCGCTTTATATCCGGTGCGCGCTTCATCTCACCGACCGTCGTTTCGCGCACGAGCGTTAAATCCGCGGACCATACGTGACCAGCAAGCTCCGCGCGGGCACTCAATCGCGCGCGCAGGCGCACAACATGATCCAATTCCGGCGGTCGCACATCCGTCACGGGCTCTTCTCGCGCGAGGGATACTTTATATTCGCATCCGCGCCCGCCGCGCGCGTGCGCTATTTCATTCTTATGGATGAACACGCCGCGTCCGTCGGGGTAATCTTTGCGCATAACGACTGGTTTACCGGCGAGCGTGCGCCCGCCGATGATGCTTATCGTGCGCGTGCTCGCGGGCGCGACGTCTCCCGCGAGCGCACGTAGCTGCGCGAGAGAATCGCCGTACGTCGCGATATCAATCCGCCCGAACCGCAGCTCCAATTCGATCGCGCTATCGCGCCCGCGGAGCCTTTCATTCGCGAGATGGATCACGCCTATCATCCGCGCTTATATTTAGCGCGCCAACGCTTCAAATTTGAATGCCACGCGCTCATTCTATACGCAAATGGCGTCCACCGCGTGGTCCGTTTTTAGCGCGGACGCGTCATTCGTGAATCCGCTCGCGTCGATCCCATTCGCGCCGCTCGCACACCCGCCGCGCGAGCGATGGTCGCCGCATGTATTATTCGAGGGCGCGCAATTCGAGGACGCGGGGTTGTATTCATACACCGCGGATCTCATTCTTCGGCGCCGATGGGACAATATTCCGGCCATGCATTCCAATATATTCGCGGTCTCGAATAGCAGCGCCGCGTCTATTCCGTTCGGGATCGGCGGTGCGTCAAGCTGCGCATCACCACCACCGCTTCCCGCAAATATCGCGCCCATCGGTAATCCGGCGTACATATGCGCGATCGCGATTATTGACCCCGCGTACCCCATCATCGCGGCGTTCGTCAATCGCGAGTATATGTTTTGGCATCATATTGATCGCGCAGCTTCTGCGGCGCCCATTGAAACACCATCCCAGCGCGACGATTGCCCGATTCACATCACAAAGCCGCCCGCAAGTTTTCGCGCGGTGCAGGTCGCGATTCGCGCGGTGCAATATGAAAGCGGCGCGACCATTCTCGCCGTCGGCAACGCGCTATTCTTTCGCCCGGGCGAATTCGTGTCGGCGATCGGCATCCCCATCTTCGCCGAGCCAATCGCGCGCGGCATATTCAACGCGTACCGCGCGAATATCGTTTCGCGCAGGAAATGCCAAGCATTTGTGTATTTTATCGCCCAAACAGCGACCCCAGCACCGCCGCCGCAGCCGGGACATCTCGATTTCTGTCCGCTCTCGCAATCGCGCGCGGCGATGGAGAATTTCGCGCCATATTACCCTAATATCTGGAAATTCACTCTTCATGACATCATCAAAAGCCGCCGCGCGGGCAATAATACAGTAACAAAACCACTGCGCGATTCGCCCCTCGCTATCCGCGCGCCAATTCCGCAACGCGAAGCATTATCATCGTCGCAGCATCGCCGGCGAGAATATTCTCCGCCCGATATTCGCGCGCGGCGTCTCACGCTCGGTGATCATCTCGCCGCGGCACGCAAACCGTTGCCGGTGTTTTCTATACTGCGGCGCGCGCCGAAAAAAGAGCCGTCGCCCGTCAGCGGCGATCCGCCATCAATCAACGGCGTCCCGAGAGAATAAACCCCTTCGAATCGCGAGAAAATATATCCCGCGCGAGCTCGCGATCATCATCCAGCGTGACGCGCCCGCCGGGCGCTTGCACGCGTACTAATTTTTTGTAGCTCGTTTTCGGAATCACGCCGCGCTCTGGTGCGTGCGCGCGATGGCGCCACGCAACGCGCGCATCATCCGCGAGTTGTTCTTGCGCGCTCCCGTATCCATACGGCAGCGTTTTTTCATCGTTCAAAACCGCCATTTGTGCGTCGAGAACGAGGAGATGATGCTGCGCCTCGCCAGTTCCGGCGGTCGGATCGCGCGAATCAAGCGTCGCGCCGGATACTCCCACGTCGCCACACTGCACCTGATCGCGCCACCATTCGTGCGCACGCCCCCAGTCACGCTCGGTCGCATCGGGATCCGCGCCACCAAATCGCGATTGAATACTTTGCACGCGCGATGGAACGCCCGCGCCAGCACCTTCATCATCGCGCGCAACTAAATGCATCGCGCCGGCCCGATCGCGATTCGTTCGCGCGTAAAGTGCCGCCGATGGAGAAGGTACGGGCGCGCGCGCGAATTCACGCGCAAGCGCGCGTCCCGAAGCGCGCCGCGCGACCATCGTTTCTGCGCGTTTCGCAGCCTCACGCGCGCGCTCGTATGGATCGAGATACGACGCGGTTTCCACGCGCGCACTCACGGGCGCGCGACCTTTTACGCACCCGCGGGCTCTCACGCGCATATTGTGCCGCGCCTCCATAAATCTGATAAATTCGTCGTTCATTTGGCGGATATACAAATCCGCATCGGTGCCGGTCCAGAGGTCATATAATCCACCGCCGTACGGCCCGTAGATAAATTCGTGCATATACGCGCGGACCCCGCATCGCGCGCCCGGGAATACGCGGCTCATATGCTCCACGTTATCGGGGTCGAGAAATATGTCGATTATATCGGTCATGCGCGCGTATATTGTGTCGCGCCAAATGCGTCCGCGCGCGTCATTGTGAGTCATCGAACGCGACCACGGTCGGCCGCACTTCATCGCGCAATATAATCGCGGCATCCGCTGCAACGCGCGCGCGCATATCAACCGCGCGCGAGCGCGCCCGCGCCTCATTAATTCGCGCCGCTTCGGCCTGCGCGTGCTCGATTTGTTCCTTTGTCGCGCGCTCATTTTCGGCGAGCGCATCTCGTGTTGCAGCGCGTGCCCGATCAATCGCGCGAGTATCGTGCGTTGCGCGCGCGAGTTTGCGCCCGAGAATAGTAATGTACGCCGATTGCGTATCCAAGAATTCAGCCTCGTCGCGCCACGGGTGATCGCGGACGTGCGCGAAGAAGCGCCGCACCGCGCGCGTCTTATATGAGCCGCCCGCCATTGCCGCGAGAATAACGGGGTACGTCTTATTTAGCTCCGCGAATTCGCGCGCGAGCGTTGCATACACTGATTCCTCCGCGCGCCCTTCGTCCACGGTGCCGATAACGCAAACCTCGGCACTACTTTTCGTCGCTGCCGCGCGCGCCTCCACGCCGAGCCCCATTTCGCGCCGTATTTCACGCGCGCGTGCCCACGCGCAATCGCATTCGCGAATGATTTCCTCGACTGTCGGCGCGACCGCATATGTTAATCCTGCGCGTAATCCTTCCATTTCCCGTCGCGGGCTATATTTTCGCGACCGCGCGTCCTCCAATTCGCGAAAAAATAGTCGCGCCGCGCGGTCAATTACTAATCGCGCCCGCGCCGTCATAATCATCATCACTCGCGCTGGCGCGCGGAGTATTGTCATCGTCCTCGCGCGCACTCGCGAAATCATCGTCTCCGCTCGTTTGCGACCCTACGCCGATCGCGAAATCATCATCGCCCGCCGATGATTCAGCGCCGCCCTCCGCTTGCCAACCGTCCGCGACACTATCCGGCGTCGCGAAATCATCATCGTGCGCGCCCTCAATATTCGCCGCCATCGCGGCACTCACAAAATCATCATCGCGCGCCGGTAATTCGGCGTCGCCCGCTATTTCCCATCCATCCGCGACTTCATCCGGCGCGCGCGACGCGCCCTCTCGCGAACCCTTCGGCTCGCGATGACTTGTTCTTGCGCGCGTTTCGATTATGCGCCCGCGCGCATGCGCGACTTCCTCCGCGTTGGGTATGACGTCCGGCGTTTTCCATTCGAGCTCGCGCTGCATCGGCGCGAACGCGTCGATCTCGAGTTCGGTAAGCGTCGACGCCGAGAGTTGCGGTGAACGCGGATCTTCCGCGCCGATAATATCGCCATCGGAATCATATTCATCATCACTCGCGCGCGGAGTATCGTTATCGTCCTCGGCGTGTCTAAAAACGCCGTCATCATCATCGCCACTGGCGCGAGATGAATCGCCATCGCCGCTCAAATCATGCGCGATCGCGCCGCCATCGCGATCCAACGCGCGCCCACGCTTCATGAGGGCCGCGACGTATCTCCCGCGCACCGCCTCGCTATAGTCAATAAAATCCGGATCATCCAGCACGTCGCGCACCGCCGCCTCGCTCTCATCGACGAAGCTATCCGCGCGCCCGCCAAAATACGCCATTTATATGACCTGCGCGTTATTTCGAAGCGAATTGTATGATATCCGCGAGCTGCGCGGTGCGCGCCTCGTCCCAATCAGTAATATCGACGAAGCAACCGCCGTTATGCGCGCCGATCGATTCAAAACCGGCCATCCGCGCGACCGCGAGCAGCACTTGAATACGCGCGTCGCGCGATAGCGTCGCGACCCCCTGGCATATGCGCTTTTTTCGCTCAATAATGCTCATGGGAATCGCCGTTTCCGCGCCCGCAACGCCAGCGCGCATCGGTGCGATCGCGTGATCATGGCAGTCGCCTGCGCGCGCGTCCGGAAGCTTATTGGGTCGCGATATGATAATCCCGCGCCGTAATGCGTCCAACATAAGCGCGCACATTATATCGCTCGCGTGGGGTTCCCCTCGGGACGCATCATCACTCACGCTCGCGCGCGGAGTATTGCCATCACTCACGCTCGCGCGCGGAGTATTGCCATCACTCACGCTCGCGCGCGGAGTATTGCCATCACTCACGCTCGCGCGCGGAGTATTGCCATCACTCACGCGCGGAGTACTCTCTTCACAACCGGGCGCGCTCATAATATGCGTGAAGCCAATGTCGCGCGCTATATTTCCTGCCGCGGCGCAAATTTGAAGACGCGCGCCCGTATATACCGATGTATCTCATAACCGATTATCACGTAGGGCTCGACGTCAATAATTGCGTCGCGTTCTATACTAATTTCGATGATAATCTGCTTGCGCGATTGCGGCGCGATTATGAGGGGATGTGCTTCGAGGGGCATCTCATTCTGCGCGTGCTGCGCGTGATGCGCGTTGGCGAATGCGCGTTTGTCCAATCAACACACCCGAATATCGGCTCGCTGTCGGTCGCGTTTCGCGCGCTCATCGTGAATTATAGCCCGCGCGATATTATTGCGGGCTGCGTCGTTCGCCCGATTCGCGAGCACGGGCGCGTTGTTATGCAATCGCAGCACGCGAATACGATGATTATTCAATCGCGCGAGGATCAAGATGTCGCGGTTTTGGGCGCGGGTGCAGTTGTCGTGGTGCGCGCGATCGGCACGTTCGCAGGCCCAGGATACGACCGCATATCCGTAAATGCGACTCTATTTGAGCCCGCGACGGTCACTTATTATTATCCAATCGCGCGCAATCTCGCCTCCGCGCCGCGCACCAACGCTCTCGCGCGCGAAAAATACGCACCCATCGCATCGTTCAGCGGCGGCGATGATGATGCGCCTCCCGAACCGGTGAACGTCATTCGCGCCGCGATGCTCGCGAGCGATTATCTCGCGCGGGCGCTTGCCGCCGCCAAGGAAAAGCACGATGGACTCCCGACCGTCATCCGCGCGCTGTTTTATCCATTTCGCGCGCCCGAGCGCAAACCAACCCCAGCCCCCGATGCACCAATCGCGCTGCTCAATATTCTCGATGGGCGCGTACCCGCGAACGCAACGTGCGTCATTATGCCGCGCGAATATAATCCGCTCGATCCACTCGTCGCCACTACGACCGCACCCATTTCCGCGCTCCCGAGTGATTGGGTGCAAGGCGAGCTCGCGCAACCAGAAGACGTCGTTCTCGCGCGCCGATTGGAACAGTTTATTGATTTCGCGATCGCGGGTGCGACGATGGCGCGCGAATTCGCCGACCACGCAAAGCTGGAAGCCACGCGCGCGCTTATTGTGCTCCAAACGGGCAAAAAAACATGACGCGCGCACAACCCGGCCGCGCTTTACTGTTTTTTTTCGCCGCGCGCTCCACCACACGCGCCCGCGCAAAGCATCGCCATTATTGCGCCACTTCCGCAGCGGCATCCGGCGCGCTCGCGCATTCCTCGGGCGATTGCGACGGCCGCGCGACCGACTGCGCGCGCCGCGCGCTTCTGCGCGAGGTCGCTTTCGTTGCGTGTTTCATAACATCGCCGATGGAAAACGATGGCTGCGCGGCAATCGCGAGCGGCGGCGCCGCCGCAATTAATTCAGCGAGCGTCGGCGGCGCCGTATATCCCGGCACAGCACCGCGAAAACGAACCGCGCTGCCCCGAAATGGCGCGCGGACCGCGACTTCCCGCCGAAATGAAGAGCTGGCGGCGCGCTGCGCGATCGGATGCTTATACATCATCATGTGCGCGGTCGCGAGTTCCTGCAGCACCGCGCGATCGCTCGCGCTCGCGTTGCGCAACTCGCGCTGGATATTGGTGATCGGGCATGAGTAATCGCATTGGTGGCTGAAAGTCGCGACGTGAATGCGCGCGTTCTCATAAATGGGATACACGCCGAACCAATGGTTGCCCATCATCCCGAGCGTCTCGCCAAATATCGCGCTGAAATCCGTGAAATTAATAGCCTCGATGCGCTCGCGCGTCGCACTCGCGCCCGCGAGCTCATAAATGATGGCGATTATCTTCGAATAAATGCACGCGGTGGTCGATTTCCAGCACTGGCGAACCGCACCGCGCACGGGAACACATTCGCAGCCGCGCGGGTTCTCATAAAACGCGCGCCACAGCGCGACTTGTACCTCGGATCCCTTTTCGAAGCGCGCGGGCGGCGCGCCATCGCGCGTGTTAATTATCCCGCACGCAGCGAGCGCGGCGTAAATCTGCGCGGGAGTCGGATCGATGAAGCGCACGGTCGAAGTCGCGCACGCAGGCGCGACAACCTGCGCATAAGTCTGCGTTCCCACGCGACACTCGGCGCATTTTTCGATCGCGGGCGCGGTAGCGGCAGCGACAGCGGTAGCGGCAGCGGCAGCGACGACGACGCCACCACTCGCGCGCATCGCCGCCTTTCTTTCGCGCTTCGCGGCTTCCTTAACGCCACCGCGCGATCCTCGGCGGCGCGGCACAACGCGAACGCCGTCAGCAGCATTAATTTTCAGCGCCTGAAACGGATTCGATGATGATACTCCGCGCTCGGGCACAACACGCGCGGCAACCACCGCGTGCGATTGCATTATTTGCGCAATCGAGATCGCGCCGACGGTGGGTTGCGCGGCGCCATCGCGCCCCTTAACAACCCAATCTTCCGGAAGATCCGGCAGCTCGGATTGCTCTTCAACATCATCCGCCCAATTCTTTATCGGCGGAACCCTCGGCGACGCGCATTCTTCGCTCGCGCGTGGTGAACCAATCATACTCTGCGCCGCGCGTTCCTCAGTGGGCGCGTCGCTGGGCGCGCGCGATTCTTCGGTTGCGCGCGCGGTTTCACTCGGGGAGGGTTCAGGGATGGTCGTCATTCAATCAAATATCTATCGGCGGAGGGATATATGCTTCATAGCTATCAATTTTAGATTACGCGCCGATTCGTGGCGCGAAACGACAGAAAATCGCGCCGCGCGTCAACATCGCGCCCTCACGCAGTTGCGGAAGGAACCGCGTTCCACCACCCATAAACGAATTTCATCGCCGAGCGCGCGCGCCGCGCCTCTATCTCTTTGCCCAATAAATTGAGCT
>JALOCE010000137.1 GCA_023227925.1 Candidatus Omnitrophota bacterium | reverse complement strand
TCGCGCCGCGCGTCAACATCGCGCCCTCACGCAGTTGCGGAAGGAACCGCGTTCCACCACCCATAAACGAATTTCATCGCCGAGCGCGCGCGCCGCGCCTCTATCTCTTTGCCCAATAAATTGAGCTGTATTATCGCGCATAATTGCCCCGATGTTCGCGCGGCCTTTATTTCGCGCGCGCGGATACCGAGTCGCTGCGCGGAATGCTCAATGGCGCGCCGCGATTTCGTCACGCATACGCTGCCGCGCTCGATCGTGCGCGCGTCGCGCAACTTTGCGCCTCGCATCCGCAGCGCGCGCAGCTTGTGGATCGGCTCGCGCAACTGGAATTTGACGTTATAAGGAAATTGATGATAGATACCCACCACGATCGCGTTCTCGGTGTATTCCGTATGCATATTGAGCGCCGCGCGCCCAACCGAGAACCATTCCTCGCCCGAGAATATGCGCACCGATCCGCCATCCCCATACGCGACGGGCGTTTCATCATCGCGCGCCGCGCTCGTGAATCGGCGCGCAACGTCGCGATATTTACTCACATAGCGCCAGTGGATGAATAAACCGAGCGCGTCGAGGAAATCATATAGCGCGCCGAATTCATCGCGCAGCGCCGCGTTCTCGACCATTTGCTGTGCGACGATGCGCTGTTGATCCGCGGAGAATAGCACCAAAAACCCACGCATCCGCGCGATATCAATAACGCGCGCGCTCTTGGCACCGCGCTCGCGCAGGCTCGCGCCGGCGAAATCCGCGCGCAGCGTCGCGAGAATACTCTCCTCGAACGACGTTCGCAGCTCAAATTGATCGATGGGAATGACGTCCTCGGACTCATAATGCGCGCCGCGCATAAACGATTCAACATCAACCAGCGCGCGCGATCGCGCGATTCCCGCGACCTCGACAGTCTCGACCGGCGCGAGAAAGAAGCAGTCATCGTCGCGCAATCCAACCGCGCGCGCGCCCCGCGATGCGCCACCGCTCGCGACAACAAGGAATTGCGCGCCGCCGACGATCACCGCGCGCTCGCCGATACTCGTCGCGTTCGATGAAGCCGAGATTAGGAACGCGAGCGCTATGGTAATGGACGCGTCCGAGATAAGCGCCGGATTGGACCACACGCCAAACGGTGGCGCGCGCACGGCGCCGATTAAATCGCGCGCGAACCACACGCTTTGGCGCGCGAACAGGCGCTTAATAATATCGATCGCGAACTGTATTTCTTGCGCGCCGTAGCCGTAGGCGAAGAACGTATCGACGCGCAGTTCGCCGGGGCGCAATACGAACCGCACGGGCTCATCATACGTCATAAAACCCAAGCTATCGCGGTCGGGGCGCGTTATTATGTTGCGATTAATACCCGCGTCCACAGCGCCGCGCGCGAGCTCGCGCTCTATTTTTTGTATAATCAGGTACGATTCGAGCTTGAGCGCGTACCGGCGAACCTCGGGGGAATCATCTATCGCGCGCACCTCAAACGCGTCCGCATGCTCTTCATCGCGGATCCGCCGAGGCGTCGTCGTCGCGCGCGCGCCCGCGACATTGATGAGAATATGCGCATGAACATCGCGATCGCGCGCCGGGAGCTGCGAATGCGATCCGCGCCGCACGCATCGCCCAAACACCTGGATTAATTGCGATACGCTCACGGGCAGCGAGAGAATAATGAGATGGCGCACCGCCATAAAATCATAGCTCTCGCGTATCAAGCGCGACCCGATGAGAATGGAGCACCATTCGCCGCGCGCGTTTGCCGCGGAATTATATCGCTCGCGTATCGATGTGATCGTGCTCTTATCGAGCTCTGAATAAATGGTCGCGAACCGCAGCGGACGATATTCATGCGCGCGATGATCATCGCGCGTACTATCGTCGCGCGTACCAAAATCAGCATCGTCACTCTCGGCAAGCCGAGAAGTATTGTCATCACTCGCGCGCGGAGTATTATCAATATTATGCACGCGCCGCGCGCGCGCACATATCGCGCATAAAGTATCCGCGGTCGCATCATCACTGTCGCCGATTGCGCCATTTTCGCGCAATATCTCGCGAATAAGCATCACGCCGGTCGCGCGCACGCGCTCATGATAAATCATGATCTTGCAGGGACCAGTCTCGCGAATGATGCGCGGGATTAGCGCGACCATCTCAGCGTATTTCGCGGAGTATCGCGCGAGTGAGCTCGCGCGCAGGAACTCGCCGCCGTACGTCTGCATGCCGCCCACTATTTTCGTCGCGACCCCAACGCGCGCCTTCCATTCCGCGGGTGCGCTGTGGAGCGCGCTGAATAGCGTCGCGGAGTTATAAAGCCCGATATTATCCGCCGCGGGATTCGGGAACACCATATCGAATAGCGAATACGCGTTTTGCGGAATGCCGATAATATCATCATCCATATCCACATCGCGTGCATCATCGTCCGCGGCGGAGCCATCGTCCTCGCGCCCTTCAGTATCACGCGCGCGATAGAATGCGCGAATCGTTTCCACGAAATAATCCGACATGACGCATGGCGCGAATCGCAAATACGGCAATTCCTGCATGACCGCATTTCGCGGTGTACCCGCAATCCGCAGCGCCACGCCTCGATCCACGCGCCGCGGGAAATAGCGCGCGTCGAAATCATAGAGGAACGAAATATGCCCGCGCAATAGCTCGCTCACGCGCTCAATCGCGCCCGGCAATAGCGCGCGCCCCGCGAACATTCCCTCGCGCATAACCTTATCCTCGCGCCCCACGAAATAATTTATGAAATCGCATATCTCCGCGGGCGCGCTGTTGATCGGCGTTGCCGATAGCGACAGAAACCGCACCCCGCGCACGTTATCGAGCACGTATTGCAGCGCGAGCCCGCGATTATTTATCGTCTGCGCGTTATACGTGTTGTGTATTTCGTCCGCGATAAGCATCGAATTCTCGAGCCGCGCCATCAGCGACGCGTCCGGCGTTACCTCGCGCGCCGCGATCGCGCGCTCGAGCGCGCGTGCGTATGGTTCATGTCGCGCGCGCGCGTCCGCGATTATGCCTGTTAGCTTCGCGACATCTGCGCCGAATAATCGATTCGCGAATTCATCGTAGCCGAACATGCGATAAAATCCGCCATGCGCGCGCCCCATGAAGCGCCGCTTCAGCCCGGCGTAGTACGCGCGATATTTATCGTACGCGGCCTCTCCATCGACCGATTCGCGCTGCAGCCGCACGAATTCAACATATTCATCGGCGCTTGCGTAGCCATACTCAGGATATTTTATCAGGTCGCGCACGAACGCGCTTTTGCCGCCGAACGCAATGATAAATATCGCGGGCGCGTGTTGCGCGACATCGCGCCAGTGAACGCCGCGATAGATGTAGCGATACGCGCGCACGCATTCTTGCGCCGCCGCGAGCGCCGCGCGCGTATTATGCGTTATTGTGCCATCGCCGAGCAAAAATCGCCCATTGCAGGGTGTTGCCGCCACTGCCGCGGCCCCCAATTCGAACCCAAAATATTCGCGCGGGCCAACCGGCTCGATCGTGAACGAATAGTATTCGCGCGCTCCGGCGCCGCACCGCGACTCCACAACGCGAATTGCGCTGAATGTCGGCGGCGAGCATATGATATCATCGCGCCGCGCGAATGTTGGCCCGAGCGCCGTGAATAACAAATACGCGAGCGAACAATCGTACACGCGCTCGCCAACGTGATCCCACAGCACGAGAATATGCGCGATATTGCATATAAATTCGGAGAGAGGACGCCCCGCGACGTCGCCGCCGCCCGCGATTCTCTCGCGCACGCGATAACATTGATCAATTCCGCGCGCGAGGCTAAGCACAACTCGCGGTTCGCCGTCATCGCCGACGAGAATATCGCCACGCTGAATATCTTCGACCGCGACTAATCCGCGCGCCATCGTGCGCACGAGCGTCCCGCGCCCGAGACATTTCCCGCTGTTGTGCAGGATTAACCCATCGTGCCCCAAGAATAGCGCGCTTTCATCATCGCGCGCGAGTGGCGGCGTCTCCGCTGCCACTCTGGATGAATACGCGCGCGCGCCGTCGATGGTAAATCCGTAATATTCGCCGTGCCCGCGCGGAATTATCTCGAATCGCACGTACACTCGCCGCGCGCGCGCATATTCATCCGGAGTGCTTTCGCCACTCACGCGCG
>JALOCE010000014.1 GCA_023227925.1 Candidatus Omnitrophota bacterium | reverse complement strand
CGGAGTGCTTTCGCCACTCACGCGCGATGTATTATCATCGCGCTCACCATCGCGCGGCGGCGGCACATACGCGAGAAATAGGTCGCGCGCGATCGCGGAATAAGCGGCATACGCGCTCGCAGAGATATCAATCGCGCATAAATTCGCGTCGTATAGGCGCAAAATATGCCCCGCATTTACGTCATACACACTGCGCCCGCGCGGGCTCGTCTCCATATCATCACTCGCGCTGACGCGCGGAGTATTGCCATAGCCCCCCGCGGTCCGCGCGCCCACCTTTGGCACAATGCGAAACATGCGATCGTATCCGCGATGCAATGCGCAAACGCGCGCGCGCGATCCATCGGGATGAACCAATTCATCACCGCACACAATATCCTCGACGCATCGCGTTTCGATGCCGCGCGCCGCGAAAACGCGCACACGCGTGCCCGCGGCGTGACATCCTGTCGAGTGCATGAGGTGCATTCGCATATTCGGCGTGCTCGGGTTCATAAAATTGCGCACGAACTGCTGATGCGTCTGCGGCGCGGCTCCGAGCGCCGTCGCGTCGCGAAAATCGCCATCCCCCGGCGGCACCCATAGCTGCGCGAATTCTTTCCGCGCGTGGATATCCTCGACGAGATCGGGCGCCGATTGTTCTTTATACGCGGCCATTTGGCTATATATTATGGATTACCTGCGCGATCTGAGCGATTTCATCGATGATCTGCCCGATCGCGATCCATTCGACCCCGCGGTCGCGCGCCTTCCATCGCTCGAGCGCGAGATGACCGCGCTCCTTCGCAAGTTACGCGCGCGCATGGACGCATTTAAAATGGCGCAGCGGTGCGCGACCAGCGGAACACCACCAACCGCGAGCGCGCCCCAAGAATTCGCGCGTCCCCCCATTCATCCATCGCGCTCGAGGGAAATGGTCGCGCGCGTTGATTATCACGCGCCGACACGCGCGCGCGAAATACTATCCTCGCGTCGTAATTTCGACACTAATTGGGTCGCCGCGCGCCAACGCCGCCAGTATTTTGCCCGCGCGTCCGCGCCTCCTCCGACGTGTTCGGGAATATCGCCATCCCCGCGCGAAATCGCGGTTTCGCAGTGTATGTCTCTGCGCGCGATCGAAATTCCCGACGCGTCCGCGATCACATGCGAGGGCACGCTTTATTATATTCCGCGATTATGCCGATTCGCGGTGCGCATCTGCGGAATAACTCTCCTCGGCAATATCGGCACAGTGTACGTTGCGGAGCCGCTACCACAAAAAATACACGATTGCGAGTCGCGCGCGGACTGCAATTACGCCGCGTGTCGCTATTATCATAATCCGCTCGCGCACCCCGGCTCGACCGATATTCGCAATTACGTTGCAACGAGTTGGCTCTACAATCCGCGCTGCCTCGATGATGCGGGCGCCGCCAGCGCTGACGCTCCCCGCTCGGTATCACGCGAAATCAAACGCGCGCACCGCATAGCGCCCGATGGCACCGCGCGCGCATATACAAAAAAAGCACGCAAACTCGCATCGCGAGCCAATCTCGATCGCGATATTCTGGCAATCACCCCCGAGGATCTGGAATATTATAACGAGCAGCTCATGCACGACATTCTCTGCGGGCTACTCATGAATTATTATGTCCCGAAGGACGCGCGCGCGCAGCTCCCGCAGTCGTTGCTCCCGCAGTCGCTGCTCCCGCAACTCACTGCGTTCGCACACCCGCAGCAACTCTCTCGGTGCGGCGACGGCGCCTCGATCGCTTAACGCGCGCGCTCGAAATACCATCGCTTTCATCGCTGCCGCTACCGCGGCCAACAATCGCGATTATCGCGCGATCACCGCGCCAACAACGCCTTGCACTCGCGCTCACGCTTGCGCCCGCGCGTTTGAATGGATTGCGCAATAGGTTCCGCGCGTAGTGAATAACGCGCCGATGTCCCGCAATATCGCGCGACGCAAACGCACTCATATCCGCCGCCGCCACCCAACGCATATCGCAGATTTCGCTTACTTGCTCGAGCGCCGCCGCGTTTATGCGCTGCACGACGTCCCGCGCCGTAATCGCGATGAAGTAATTTATCTCATACGCGAGGCCGTCCTCCGCGAACGAGAGGCGAAACGTGCCCGGCGTGATATGATACGCGCTGCGCGGAATCCCGGTTTCCTCGTAGAATTCGCGTATCGCGCAGTCCATCTCGCCCTCGTCGGCGTATTTTTTGCGCCCCTTTGGTATTTCCCATATGCGCGCCGCATAATGGCGCGAGCGTCGCGCGAGCGATTTGATGCGCGCGCCGCCATCCGCGACCATTCTCTCGTTGAATTTCAGCCGCGCCGCGAGGTAAATACTTGAGCGGCACGCGCCCAACCATATGCGATACCATAGCTGCTGAAAATTGAGCGAGAGAATATCGACCTTCTCGTCCACGGTCATGCGATCGAGCAGCGCGATGATCTCGTCGTCGTTGCGATCGTTGTAGCGCCCGCAGACGAACATATAAAACGCGTACGTATAGCGGCGGTTGATCATGAGCAAGCGCACGACCCCATCGGCGCCCCTTTTACAGAGCGCGATTCCGCTCGAATAACGCGTCCCGCTCATCACAAATTGAATGCGCGACTGGTGTCCTATATAACCGCCACGCCAATATCAAATGGAAACCGCACCCGCAATCGCGCCCGAGCGCATCGAAGACGCTCCTCTCGCGTCCATGATTGCATCGTTCGCGTCATTATCGGCGCCGCTTGCGCCTCTTGCGCCTCCGGCGCCGCTAACGCCTCTTGCGCCGCCGCTGCCCGCGGTCGCGACGACGCCAATAACCGCGCGCGACGATATCGCTGATTTTGAGCGCGAATGTGCGCAATTCCCACAGCAATACACGCCGGAATGGTTCGCGCGCGTCGATTCTATCGGCGGCAGCGAAATGCACGACCTCCATCATCGTCCACTCGCGCTCATGGCGAAAAAGATAAGCGCACTCATCTCGCCGCCAGCGCAACTCGCGCCAACGGCGCCGCCGGCAATCGCGGTTCCATTGCCCCAGCGAGAAATCGCGTCGCAACCGATCCGCGCGCCTTCATCAACCGATGGAATAACGATGCTCGCAGCAGATCCTCCGCGCCGCGCGCGCGCGAATCGGCGAGCAAAACCAGTCGCGACGCGCGATGGTATTGAAATTCTCACCGCGGACACGCCCGTGCGTGAGGATGAAACGATAATTAGTACCGCGCTGTTTCCGGATGACGCCGCGCCTGAAACCCCCGCCGCGATCGACATTAAAACGCTTTCCACGTCACCGCCCGTATCGATGGGGTGGGGCACGCTTTTTGAGCCGCTGCTCTGTAATTACATCGCGCGTCGCCTCGGCGCACGCATTCATTGTCGCGCGGTCAGCTATTTTAAAGATCCGTGGCGATTCTCGCCCGATGGATTGCTGCGCGATGAGAATGGCGCGCTCGCGCTGCTGGAAATGAAGAATCCGTTCATGCGAGTGTGGGGTGGATGGGACGCCGCGCAAAACGATCAATTTCGCGCGCCACACGAGCAACCAGCGCGCGCGGGGGATGTTCCGCCTCATTACGTTGCGCAGCTGCAAATGGGACTGCATATGATGCCATTCCTCGATTACGCATTTTACGTCGAGGCAATGTTCCGCCGCGCCAACTCGCGCGGATTCCCGTGCGCGCTCGGTTTTCAGAAAATGCGCGGCGTGCGCGACGCGCCGAAGCTCGCGAGCGGCATCATAGGATTCTATCATCCATCGGGCGCGGGAACTCTCAGCGGCGCGATTGATTTTAGCGCGACCGATAACGATATCGCGCTTTGTCGCGTGCTCGCGGGACAGCGAGCGGGCGCGGATTCATTCATCCCGCGTTATTTCGCGCCCGCGGATGATACCGCGCCCGGCGCGCCCGCGGATTACGAACTCACCGCGCGCCCAATCGCGCGCAAGCGCGAATTACCATTGTGCCACGCAGGTCTACCGCTTTTCGGATACATGCCGTGGAATCTTCTCGGAATACATTCCGCGCGCGTCGACCGCGATCCGGCGTTTATGACCGCCTCCGCGCACGCAGCCGCGAGCGATATAGTCGCGACCGTGCGAAAATGGATCCGCGAACCATCATCGGACGCGCAGAAACTGGACGCGATTCGCGATTTGTGCGACCGCGCGCGCGCCGAACCTCCTCGCGATGCGGACGCGCGCTCGCAGCTCGCGGAAATCGAAAAAATAATCGCGGGTGCGTGTGCGAGCGCAAACGCGTGTGCGAGTGCGCCGCAATAATCGCCCCGCGCGATCGAGCGGGCGCGCGGTTTTCATCATCTTTTTTTGCGCGCGAATCATACGCAGCGCCGATATATTGTCTCGATCCCAGCGGTTTCGCATGGGCGATCGATGCGCACAATCATACCCGGACGCAAACCCAACCATACCGCCATCGGGTCGGGCGCGCCACTCGCGCCGCTTGCCGCACTCCCTTTCGCGCTCGCGCTCGCGATGAGCGCCGGGAAATTCCCAATGACGAGGTGTAATTCGCGACATATACGCTCGACCTCGGCGCGCGGAACGATTGTGTGCCGCGGAACGCACACGTGCTCGGGCGCAACGATCATAAACAGCGCGGCAATATGCGCCTCGATAACAATCCCAGGCGCGCGCGCACCCGCAATAACGCGCGCGATAGCGGAGCTCGGCGCGCTCGAGAACACGAGCACGATATTGAATTCCGCGCGCTCATCGGCGCTTACCCAGTGCGCGCGCTCTTTCAGCACGCGGGCCAGAAACGCGCCGAATTTGGGCGCCGACGAATCAATATTCTTGAATTCGGAGAAGAGGATGATCACCATTCGCGCTGCGCCGCGCATATCATCCGCATCGCGATCCGCGTCGATCCGCGCGTAATGATCCGCCTCCATCATGGCGACGAACTTATCGGGTGCAACGCGCGCCGTCACGCGCGCGCCCCTAAACGCGCACATCCGCGCGAGATTCTCATATACCGTCGCCGCATCGCTGATAATGGGTGGCATTTTCGCTCGCGCCGTGGCCCGATCTATATCTTGTTATCCCGCATTTATATTTATTTTTTTCCGAGGTCTTCTCGCGCGCGCCATATACGGACGCAAGAACACCATACTTTATCGATGGCGGAAGATAGTGATTTCGGTGAGCGCGCTACTACCGGCGGCGTATTCGGCGGCGGACTCAACATCGCGTGGGGTGACATCGGCGCATTTTATTTGGACCATCCGATGGCGATTACGATCGCGATCATCGTGCTGGTGATCCTCGTTTTCTCTATGTTCTTCGGCTGGATCGGGACCGCGACCGCGCGCAAGGAAGGGCTGCGATCGTGTATGCTCGGCAATAAATCCGCGCTCTGTCGCCAGGGGCGCGATGGCCCCGGCGAAGGCCTAACGAATTCGGCGCTCGCGCAGGGTTACGGCGCCGATCCAAACGCGTTTTGCGCGGGCGCGGGTGAATCGACCACCGATCCGTGGGATTATATGCGCGACAGCGTCGCGAGTGAGAATTTCTCGCGCTACGCGAGCCCGACCGATCAATTCGATCAAAATGCGATGATCGCGATGCAGCACTGAGCGCGCGATACCATCCTAAATTTTTTGCGCGCGCGGTCAATATAGCGCGATGGATAGATTGAGCGCGTTCATAACGGAGACCATTGGCGTGAATACGATTATCATCGCCATTCTCGCGATCGTCGTCGTGTATTTCCTTTATCGCGAGCGCGCGCGCGCGCAACGCGGTCGCAGGCGCGGGCGCCCGAGCGCGGATCGCCTGCTCGATAAATTAGAGCAATCGGGCGCGGTTAGTCAACCCGCGGGGACCGTGGTGCCCGCGAGCGAAACGGCGCCCGAAGATGATGAAGGCACAACGGACGCGGATGCCGGCGCCGAATAAAGAGGCGCGCCGCGCTCGCCGCTCGCGCGCGACCCCATACACGCGCGACCCTATTTTTTTCGCGGCCACGTAAATTTGAACCACGCGCGAGGAATATCAACCCGCGCGATGGCAACCCGCGATTACGCGTCGCTCTCGATTGAGGATCATATCCGCACGAAAGATATGTGGGCGGGCTCGACTGAGCGCATCGATACGCCCATGATCGTTTTCGCGCGCGGCACGCTCGGCGCGACGTATGAAACCGTTGCGCTCAGCCCCGCGCTTTTTAAGTGCTTCGACGAGCCTCTCGTTAACGCGCTCGACCAAGCGGAATATTCGCGCCGCGCGGCGACAACAACCATCGCGCCGACGACAGAAATCCGCATCGCGTTCGACGCCGACACCGGGCGCATAGAAATCGCTAATAATGGCGAGGGAATACCGATCGTCGCGACGCCGTCCACGCACGAAATGCTCACGCCGACGTTCGTATTCGGCAACGTATTCGCGGGCTCGAACACGCGGGCCGCGAAGTCATCCACGCTCGGCGGGACGAACGGCATCGGCGTGAAAATCACGAACATACACTCGCTCGAGTTCCGCGTTGAGACGCGCGATCGCGCGCACGCATTTTCGCAGACCTGGACGCGCGGGATGCGCGATGTGGCGCCGCCGGTGGTTACACCCGCAACATCCGCCACGCGCGAGGGAACGCGCGTATCGTTCTTGCTCGATTACGAGAATTTCAAGACCGCGCCGCGCGAATTTGAGCCAATCGCGTACACGCGCGCGGTGTGGGCAGCGCTCTACGCGGAATATATGCTTCCCGGCGTCGCGATTTATTGGAACGGCGCGCGCATTCACTATTCGCGCGAGCAGTATGAGCGCGCGATATTCGGCGCGAAAGGCTATACGCGCGACGCATCCGCCGCCGCGGCACCACCGCGCGTAGAGATTGATGATTCGCGCGCTAATCTCGTAATCATCGCCGCGCCGCACGCGAAGCGTTTCGCAATGTCGCTCGTAAATGGAATCATCGTGCCGACTGGCAACCATATCGACGCGATTATCGCGCATATTAGCGACGCAGTCAAGCAATCAATCCGCGCGCAGCTGCGGGCGCGCGACGCGACGGCGATAGCGGGTCTCCGCGCAGCGTCGTCACACCTCGCGCTTATTATTATTTGGCGCGCGACTGGCGTGCATTGGAATGGCCAATCTAAGGATCACGCGCGATTCGAGCCCGCGCAAATTCGCGCTATCACGCCCGCGCCCGCGCTTACGGCGGCGCTCGCGGAATCTATGTCCGCAGCATTTATCGCGCGGCTCGATCGCGCACCGCGCGCTCGCGCACCGAAAATAGATATCGAGAAATACACGCCCGCGCAAGCCGCGGGAACGCGCCGCTCCGCGCAATGCAGATTATTTCTCGCGGAAGGAAATAGCGCGATGAGCCAGGTTGAGCTGGGCATCGCGCGCACCATCGGTTTCACGCTCCACGGCGTTTTATCGTTGCGCGGCGTCATTCCGAACGTGCGAAAGGAATCCGTTGCGTCGCGCGACGCTGCTACTGGCGCGGTTCGATACAAGCGCAGCCAAAAACTCATCGGCAATAAATTCATGGCGACGCTCGCGCAAGTCCTCGGCATCGATTACGCGCGCCGATATGCGACCGCGGCGGAGCGCGCGACGCTGCGTTACGGCGGCATTATTGGGTGCGTGGACCAAGATCTGGACGGAATAGGCAATATTTTCAGCCTCGTGCTAAATTTATTTCATCTATACTGGCCGGCGCTCCTCGAGTGCGGATATGTTCAGCGCCTCGCAACACCTATTATTCGCGCGTATCCGCGCGCGCGCGGCAAGAGCGCAACGGCACGCGTCCTCGAATTCTATAGTGACGAGGAGTATCGCGCGTGGGAATCGCGCGCGCCGCACGCGCAAACATATCGCGTGCGCTATTACAAGGGGCTCGGCAAACACAGCGCCGCGGAAATGCAGCAGATAATGAAGAATCTGCGCACGCAAATCATAACTTACTCGCGCGACCCGGGCGCGGACCGCGCGTTTGAGATTTACCTCGGCGATGATCCCGCGCTGCGCCGCGAGCAATTATCGCGACCGCCGCCGCGTGCTGATCCCGACGCGGAGCTCGCGCTCGCGTCGCGCCGCGAAATGGCGGCGAGTTATCATCTGCGGCGCGAGGCACACACATATCAGCTCGATAATCTGCATCGCAAGATAAATGATATCATCGGCGGCACGAATCAGGTTTCGCGCAAAATCCTCGACGGCTGTATCAAAATATTCGCGCACACGCGCGAGGAGCGCAAAGTCGCCGATCTCGCCGGCACGATATCCACCACGGAGAATTATCATCACGGCGAGGCGTCGCTGCAGGACGCGATTATTCGGCGCGGATTCATCGCGCCCGGCGGATGCCAGCTCCCGATGCTCCTCCCGGTTGGGCATTTCGGCTCGCGCAACGCCGGCGGACAAGACGCGGCGCAAGCGCGATATGTTGCCGCCGCGTTTAATTATCCCGTGAACGACGTACTTTACCAATCGGAGGATTACGCGCTGCTCGATTTTCATATCGACGAGGGCGTGCGCGGTGAGCCGCGATTCTTCGTCCCGATCATCCCGACCGCGATCGTCGAGAATATCGAGGTGCCTGCGCATGGATGGAATATTCGCATTTGGGGGCGCGAGGTGATGGATATCATCGCGAATGTGCGCGCGCTCATCGTATCCGGCGGCGTCGCGCGCCCTCAGCGAATGCGCCCGTGCTGTTATCCGCTCGGACCAATCGAAGCGCTACCGTCTCCGCCGCGCTGGAGTGACGAATGCGAACGCGTAATCGCGGATTGCACGGGGCGCGCTCCCGCGCCGACCCAATTCATGTGGCGCGGATACATTATCGAGCGCGCCTACGGCGAGCGCGCGAACGAAATATGGTCGCTGGGCACATATGAATGGATCGCGGCGGATAAAATCGCGATCACTGAGCTCCCGCTATGCGTTTGGTCGCTGCCTTACGTGCGCGAGATGAATAAAATTGCCGAGAGCGCGCCGTCATTCATCCGCCGATGCGATTATTCTCCCGGCGACGATATCAATATCCAAATTACCCTCGATCTTGATCTCGCCGCGCGCATCGGCATCGCGAGCGCGCCCGCCGGAACGCGCAGCCCCGCGCGCGCAACCGATCCCGTGATCGTCGCGCTCCACTTGCGCAATAAAATGGTCGATGCGCTGAATTTCATGATGCCCGATGATAGCGTGCGTACATTCGCCACGTACGAAGACGTGCTCGCGTATTGGTTCCCGATCCGCGCCGAATATTATGCGCGCCGCATCGCACGCCAGCGCGAGCTCATCGCGACGCGGATAGCGTATTACGAGAATATTATTCGCTACATTCACAGCACGCGCGACGACACCGCCGCGCGGCATGCGTTTCGCGTCGCGCAAATGACGACTGAAGACGCCGAGGCGGCGCTCGCGGAGAACAAATTCGCGCGCATCGACGCGGCGTTTCTCGAATCACCAGAGCTCAAGTTTGAGCGCGCACCGGCGGCGCGTGCTCTCGGCGCGACTGCGTCGTATGCTTATATTCTCAATCTGCGCGAGCGCGACATTACTCTCGATGGATGCGCGAAATTCGAGCGCGCGCTCGAGGAACAGCGCGAGTGTCTCCGCGCGCTCGATGAATCCGCGCGGCCGGAATTCGGCGCGCCTTTCGTTGGCGCGCGCGTATGGCTCGCGGAGCTTGATCTTCTCACCGAGCGCATAAATCGCGGGCGCGCGACGCGATGGCAATACGGCGATTACGAGCGCTATTCTTTCGAGTAACGCGCGAGCGCGCATCGCCCTCATTTTTTGCCCAGCGCGGCAGCAAATTGAATCGCGCGCGCATCATATAATCCGCAGCAATGTCGCGCGATGAGACCATTGTCGAGCCAGTGAGCGTCATTAGCCTCGCGCCGCGCATTAGTGATCCCGATATCGCGCGTTGGCTGCCAAAATCGGGCGAATATCCCACGCGCACATCGATAATCATGCGCGGCATCAATAGCGCGATCGCGAATGGATTGCGCCGCATTCTTCTCTCGGAGATGGATAATCTCGCGCTGCAAATCGACCAGGATTCATTCGAGACGGATGACCCATTCCCGATGATCGACATGATCACGCGGCGTGTTCTCCTCATTCCGCTCACGCAATCGCGCGTGGAGGAGGGCGCGCGCTTCGTCCTCGATGTGCGAAATGAGACGGACGAGCCGATGGATGTCGCGACGGCGAACTTATTGCGCGTCCATGATGACCGCGCGCGCCAGAAGCATAGCGCGGCGGCGGCGCCGCCATTTTTCGAAACGATAACCATATTGACGCTCGGTCCCGGCAAACACATCCGCTTTCTCGCCGATGTCGTGCGCGGAAACGGCTACGATGACGCGGCGTTCGCGACTGCATACACTGCGATGGCGATTCCGCTCGACGAGCGCCCGCTCGAAATAGATGGCGCACCGCCAACATCGGAAACTGCGCGCCCTTATCACGCCGCGGCGCGCACCGTCGCGTCATCGAGCGTGAGCGATCCGCGCGTTTATCAGCTCATTTATGAGTCCGTCGGCAAAGGCGACCCTTCCGCTGTTATGGGGCGCGCGCTCGATGTGTTCGCGGCGCGCACGCGCGCAATCGCCGCCGCGCCATGCGTTCGCGGGCAAGATAAGCAATCGGGCGGATCATCCGTCCAAACCATCGCGCCTGGCGGCGATGCGATCGCGGGGCTTTATACGATAACGATCCAGGGTGAGACGCATACTGTCGGCGAATTATTCTCGCGCTGCTGTATCCGCGCGTTCCCGAGCATCGAATTCGTCGCGTGCGACCGCGATGACCTGACCGAGGAGCTAGTTATTCGCGTGCGCACGATCGCCGTCCCGATCGAAACGGTCGTGCGCGACACGATCCAATACGCGCTCGATCGCCTCGCGGACATCCGCAAATACTTTTGACCAGTGCGCGAACGGAACATTTTTTTCGCAAATATAGCGCCAATGACATCCCGCGCGCCTCCGCGGCGCGACGCGCCGCGACCGTTATCTGCGGTCCTAATAATCAATAACTGCGACTCCGCGGCGGATATTATCGAGATGATATCGCGATTCGCGCGCGCGCTCGCGCATCATCCAATCGCGGTTCTGCGCGGCGATATGCCAGCGCATCGCGACGCGATTATCGCTTATACGAAGCGATACGGCATTCGCGAGGCACCGACGCTCATCACGCGCAGCGATAAGGTTATTACCGGTCGCGCGAATATATGCGCCGCAATACCCATCCTCGCGCGAGAGATCAATGAAGGATCCGACGACGTGGCGGCCCCTGTGCATCGCGAAATGCACTCTGATATCACATTCCAAGACCACCAATTACGCGCCGCGTTCGAATCGGATGACGAAAATGAGGAGGAAGATGCAGGGCTCAAGATAGGCCAGCGCATCGAGGAATATAAGCGCGAAATGACGCGCCGCGGCGCGCGCATACTCAACGCGCAATCGAAATCCGACGCGCCCGGCGGACAGCTCGTGCCTCCTGGCGCGCAACCCGGAAATCGCGCGAAAATGGCTGCGACCGCGCGCGCTTCGATACAATCCCAGCGCGGAATAACCGCCACGCAATCGCGCCCCATGCAACCATCGCAAGCGCGCACTGCTGCCCTCGCAAGCGAACCCCCCGAGGATATGGAAAATCCAATCGAGCCACCACCGACGCCAATGCCAATGCGAATCCCGCCATCGCGCGGAAAAAAATCCGCCGATGGCGATGCGCGGTTCTTCGAGTTATTCGATGATATGCTCGCGAGCGAAACGTCGGTATAGGCCGCGCGCGATCGCGTCCACAATCAAGAGCGCACGCGCGCGCGATTATATATGGAATTTTGCAACCCGAGCGACGCGCGCACGCCCGAACAATATGCGCGCATGTTCTGCACGATGATTAAGCGCGTGCTCGATTACGCATGCCGAAACGTCGCGGATGCGCATTGCGCCGCGCTCCTGGACGCCGCGCGCGCCAAATATCGCGCCGCGTTCGACTTCTTGTTGACGCGCGAGCAGATAACCGAGAAAATTGGCGCCATCCTCATGCGCTGGGAGCAGCCGATCGTCAATTATAATATCGCGTTCTTTCTCGAGCATAATATCGCGGACCTCGTCGCCGCGACCGAGCTTGCGAGCGATTCGCCATCCGAAGATCCGCGCGCGCGATTTTACCGCGCGACAACTCCGCGCGCACGCGAGGTCGTGCTCGACGCGCTCAATAACATGCTTATCCTATATTCGCGATATCAGCTCGCGAAAATGAGCGCGACACATCCGCGCGCAGACAGTCGATAATGCAGCGCGAAAGCGCGCTCGCGCACATATGCTCGCGAGCTCGCGCGCTCGCATACCATTTTTTTCCACCATCGCGCGCGCATTAAGACCATCGCCGCGCGAAGATATAAACTCATGTCCGACCGCAAGCACACGCGCATCATAAAGCGCACAATCGTCGCGGCGCCGAAAGAGAGCGCGTCATTCTCACCGTCCGCGCTCGGCGCGACCCTCAATGAGTGCCTATTTGACCCAAAGCTCGCGCTCGCCAAACTCATTCGCATCGCGCGCACATGCGAGCGCCTCGCGTCCGTTCTCGTCGCCGTCCGCGCGGAACAGCTATTCCCACAGATCGCGCCCGCGACATCGGCATTCGCCCGCGCGACCGAAGAAATCAGCGCATTTGCGCGCGAATGTGATGCCGCGGCATCCGCGTTCGCCATCGACGCGCGCGCTCCGACCGCGGCGCTTAATATCAAGCCCGAGCGCGCGGATGAATTCCCCGCAGCCTATGAGAAGCTTCGCGAATCCGCCACCGTGCGCCTCGTTATCCAAGTCTGCGATCGTCTCGCGCCGTATAAAGCGCACATCGCGGACCAGGATGCGCTCACCGGGCATTTTCTCGAAACGATGCCCGGCGTCTCATTTGAGCCATTTGCCGCGTTTGACGTAAAGGACGCGTATATCCAAGAAAAGAACCCGCGCGCGCGCGAATTTCTGCTCCTATATCTGCATAAGCTCTACGATTGCGGATTCGCGCTGTATCAGGAATACGTCACGCCCGATATGAACGTCGATAGCATGACGAGCATCGTGCGCGACGCAATCGCGCGCCTCCGCCACGAACCCGCGCTCTCGCGATGCGCGGACGCGTTCTCTCTTATCGAGCGCTCGCTGAGCCTCATGCGCGAGAATTTCGGCAAATACTACACTGATTTTCTCCAATCGCGCAGCACGACGACCATTTTCGAGCACTTTATTCTCGACGTCGCGCACACATCTAAGAGTGGCGGTAGCGGCGGTAGCGGACGCAAGAGCGCGGTTCTTGCGCAGCAATTTCAGCGAATCGTCGAGTATTATCGCTCCTCGGCGCAAAAAAGCGGCATGTCGAAGCAGGCGGAGGCGTTATTCACGCAATTCAGCGCGGTCAATTCGCGCCTCGGAGTGCATAATTTGGGACGCGGCACTCCTGCGCGCGAACGCGGAAGGTCATCATCGCCTCCTGCGCAAGCCGCGCCGCGCGGCGACGCCGCCACAACCCCAATCGCGAGCGCGGAATCACGCGCGCCGGCGTCCGATATTATCGCGGAATGCGGCGACGGCGGCGAACAATCAGCGCGCGATGATGAACGCGAGCCGCCGCAAAGTGACGCGAGCGCCAGCGTCAGCGATGACGCTCCCACTTGTGCTCCTGACGCTTCTTCCGCCTCCACGGCAGCAGCGTTAGATGCCATCATGGACGCAATATCGCGCGCGACAGAAGAAACGAAAGCAGAAATGGATGAAACCACGTCGCCGGCGCAGCCCGAAAGCGACGCGTCGCTCAAATCCGCGCTTTGCGAGCCCGAGGAAACGCGAGACGAACCGGTGTCCACCGCTCCGCATCCTCCCGAGACAGCGAAGGAAATAAATCCGCGCCGGCATCGCGGCGCGCGATCGAAAAAACCAGCGCGCCGATGACCGCGCGCGTCAAATATACAATCCCGCGCGCGATGGTCGATCCGATAATCGCCGCCGTCATCATTATCATCATTATTTTCGTATATCTGCGCCACGCGCCGCGCGCGGAGCCATTCGCGCTCGATCTTGTGCAAAAAGTGGTTCCGCGCGAGCAAGCGCGCGCCGCGTTTCCTAATTCCGTTATCATCGACTCCATCCCGATGCAATATGATATTCCGCGCGACGAGCGCGAACCAGACGCGCCGCAGCAGACCGCGCCCATTCATCTCGATGAAAAACCGCCGATCACGCTCACATTTGATGCCGCGGTTGCGCGAAATGCGCTCGCGCGCTCGCGCGATAAGCGCGTGTTTGACGCGATCGCGAATCGCACGACCGATTATTATCGCCCATTTTACGAAGAGGAACTCGCGCAATGTGAGGGGCGCGATTGGTGGGATGATGTCGCGTATCCGATGAACGCAAGTGGCGAAATATGCGCACAACAGGAGTCCGCGCGCCCACCTGCGATCGCCGCCGCATCGTAATCGCGATCGCTACTGCGCTACAATCGCGCACGTCGCGTCACAATCGCGAGCCCCCTCTGCGCGCATCTTTTTTGCATTGATATACGCGCGAATGCAACGCAGACAGCAGATATTCCTCCCGGGCGAGGCTGTGCCCGGAATTTACCCTCGTCGCGTCGCGCGAAGCGATCGCAGCACCGCGCCAAAGCGTGGCGCCGTGGAGGCGGCGCCCGCCGCAACCGCGCCCGAACAATCGCTTCCACCATCTCTTCGCAGCCTCGCTAAACCGAGCACAACATCAACGCGCGATGGAGCGCCGCCACCCACGCGCGCGCAAACAGATGCCGCGCGATTGGCACGCGGCGCTCTCGCCGCGGAGGAAGCGCTCGCGCGCGATTATCGCGCCACTGGCGGCGTTGTTAATGTGAGCGATTATATGATGGGCGTTCTCGGACAATTCCACGAGGATGCGGTCGTCATGAATCCGATGAATATATCGCTGCACGCAGACCCGATCGATCAGAGCTCCGCGGCATACCACGACGCCGCCGCCGATACCGATACGGGCGCGATATTGCGCGACCTCGCGGATAAACTCGCTGCGCGTGGTCCGATCGTCGATTTCGCCAATCCCATCGGGCATTCCGCGATCGAAGACACGCGCGTATTTATCGATACGAGCGTGCAATCGCAAGCCAGCGGCGGCTATCCCTCGGGCGAAATTCCGGCGCAATTCGTCGAGTTTAATGGTATAAGCGCGCCCGATCGCATCGTCAAAATCATCGCGTCGCCGTTCAATTTCCCGCATGTATACACGCCGACGTCCACCATTTTCGACGTATTTTACGCGCGCTCCGTGTTTATGACCATCCGTTTCGTCCCCGCGATGCATCTTGTGCAATCCGCGCAGCCCAACGAGCTATTTACGTTCGAGCTCGCGGTCGACGATATCGAATCGAGCGCCGTATTTCTCCGCCCGCTCGAGCCCGTTTTCTGTCTGCGCCAGCCGGTCACGATTACGGGCGATCTTACCATTCGCTTCCAGGTGCGCGCGCCTTCTGGCGGATTCATCGCGTGCCCAATACCGCCGACGCAAATATCGGTCGCGCGCGTCGCCGCGCCCGCGGGTGGTCCGACGACGTTTTCGCTATCGCAAGGAATGTATATTGGCGTTCTCGCGCCGCCGGGCGCCGCGTGGGACGTTCCCATTCTATTTCGGCGCGCGTCGCCCGCCAGCGCGCCGCTTACGCCGCTCGAGGCCGCGCTCGTCGATCTCGTCGGGCGCAACGCGAGTAATTTCACGGCGCTCGGTACGTTCACCATCCCGGACGATACGTCCGCGATTGCGGGTGCGCCGGCGATTAGCGTCTTTATACCAAAAAATAGCATCGCGATGGCGCTGCGATTCTCCAGTCTGCAAGCGACGCGCACCAACGATTTATTCCCGATTCACCAGTAATCTCGCGCGCCGCGCTACGCCTCTGCGTCGCGAATTGCCGCGACAATCGCAATATATCGCGCGTCGTTGATCGGTAATTTCCGCCACGCGCGCAATCGCTCGTCGAGTGCGTAAACGTCGTAGCCATAAACGCGCGCCGCCATACTCCCCGGCGGCGCGACACGATAACTATAGGTCTCCGCGCCGACCTTTATTTTTTTCGCGACAACGCGCGTGCTGGCGATCGGCGTGCACGGATCCGGCGCGTTCATGTCGGCCTCGATCGAATCCGTGTATAGTTTCGCGGCGGATGGTGCGCATATGCGGCAGTGGCGCGCGCGCACGTCATCGCGATGATTAATCGCGCACTCGATGGACACCTCGCGGATCGCGCTCTCGAATGAGTCAATCAGGATTTGCGATTCGCGCGCCATCGCGTATAGTTCTTCGTCGCTCGTCATCACTTGCGCAGGCGCGCGGAGTATTGTCATCGCGCGCGCGCGTGGTGTCGCCGCGCTCTCGCGTTCTGGCGCTGCCGCGCTCTCGCGTTCTGGCGCGGCCTCGCTCTTGCTCGCCACCACGGGCGCGATCGCGATATAGATGTACGTCGCGACATTACGCTCCGCCGGCGGTAAATCGGCGTGCGAGCCGTTGCGGATCGCGCGCGCTTTGACTTGCTTTATGCGCCCGAAATTCCAATATGGCTCGAGGATATGGACGTGGCGCACGTTCTTGAGATCCAGACCTTCCGCGCCGGTCGAGCTCACGAGAAGCAACGCAAGCGTCTCCGCGCGCATATTATTCGCGTCGCTGAATCGCGCGACGACGCGCGCGCGCTCCTCAATATCGACATCGCCCGATATGATCGCGAAATTGTCACGCCAACCATTTTGCTCGAGAAATCGCGCGAGCGCGGCAAGCCCACCGATGCCGACGAATTGCGAGTATATGAGCCCCAGTTGCCCGCGATGCGCGCGCAGATTCTCCGCGAGCGCGCTAAATTTCGCGGACACAACGGTGCCGATTTCATCCAATAGCGCGCTCGCGGGAATGGTATCCGCGACACCGCGCGATTGGGCCGGGGATTCCGCGCGCGCCTCCAATAATCGCTCGCGCACACTCGCCGGCGGGCAATAATTGCTTATTTGGCGGCTATGGACGCGATAGCTCGATGAGAAATCTGACTTGGGTTTCTGCAGCGCAGGCGTCTCGCGCGCGCGCATCCTTTGCGGCGCTTTCATCACGACTTTTACGCGCGCGCCACCATCGCGTCTCTTACCAGCGCCATCGCGTCGCTTACCAGCGCCATCGCGTCGCTTACCAGCGCCATCGCGTCGCTTACCAGCGCCGCGCATCGCTTTCGCGAGTCCCTCGCTTTTTTCTTGTTCGCGCGCGATAATGTATGCGCCGTATTGTTCCTCGGTCATCGGCACGCGCACTAATTTGATGGGATATTCTTCCGGAAACTCAACGCGCGCCATCGCGGGCGCTGCAATCGCATGCGCCGTCGCCGCGCCGTCCATACCGGCGAGAATATCGGCCGCGCCCGCGCCGGGCGTCGACGCGTAATCCACGTACGAAACGAGCCCGAAAATGCGATTCTGGAATCGCTCGCGGTTCGCGATGATCGGCGTATCGCCGCCGCGCGCGATGAACAACCGCGCGAAATCATCAAAATGCTGCGGCAGCACGCGAGCGCCGGCCAGCATATTGAAGCACACCGACATCTCGAATGGGTGGCTCGCTATCGGCGTGCCCGTCAAAAACGCGATCTTCATGTCGCGCGCCGCCATGATTTGATCATACAGCACCGCCGCGTTGCGCGAGCCGTTCGTGATCGCGCGAAAGAAATTATGCGCCTCATCCACGATAAGCATTTTGCCATCGAGCCCGCGCGCGCTTGCGCTGAGATCCGCCGCCTTCATATCGAAAATCGCGTCTTCCTCGTCCGCGCCCATAAACGCGGACGCGCGATTCATCTGCGAGATCATATTCGACGCGTTCATCGTCACGAAACTGAACGTGCGCCGTATCCATTCGTCGCGCTTATCCTCGGGCAGCGCCGCCAACGCGCCGAACTCGCCGAGAGCGTCAACGCCTCCGCGAGCAACACGCGCGCGAATATACTGCGCGATCGAGTCTTGCATATTATGCGCGAGCGATTTCGCGAGCAGAACTATCACGCGACGCGCGTTCGCGCGATCAGCCTCGGGCGGATATATCGCGTCCATCGCGAGTGATGCGGCGAGAATGGATTTGCCCATTCCCGTGCCATGGTAAATAAGCAACCCGCGCGTCTGCGGATCGCCGAAATAGACGCGCGCGATATTCTGGTGATAGTATAGAAAATCATGCTGCGCGCCCCATCTCTCGCCCGCCAGCCGCCGCGCGAGCTCGAGCGGAAAATCGGTGCTCCAGCGGCGATCTTGCGTCATATATTGATCGCGCATGTCGCTTCATCGCGCGACCGGGCAAAAAAAGAGCTCGCGCGCGCCGATATTATTCGTCCGGCATTCCGCGCCATTTACTTGCGCGACCGAGAGCGCGTCTTACGCGACCGCGAGCGTGTTTTGCGCGACCGCGAGCGCGATTTCGGCGCTGTTCCGGTCGTCGCTGGTGTCTTTCTGCGGCGGCGTGCCGCGCCATTTACTCCTGATCCATACGCGCAACCCCCGCGCTTCTTTTTTCCGCCCGTCGTCGTTGGCATATCGCGATTGTTGTCTCCCAAACCTACCGAGTATATGGGCGCCGGTAAAAACCGAAAAAATATTTATTTATCCGCCGCGCCCCCGCGCCGCGTTTAGCGCGTCGTCCAGCCGCGCCCGAGTACATTCGATTGCGTATCGTACGAATTAACGATCCGCACCGCGCGCCCGCGTACATCAATACCCTCTTTCGAGAATACGCCGCTTGCCCACAGGATTATGATAACGACGACGATCAATACCACCGTCCCTATACCGCCGCCGATCAACCAATTCATCATTCTTGCCGTGCGCGATTGCGATCTCTCCGGTGTATATTTCGCTCGGGCAAAAAATGCGCGCGCGAAATAAATTATTCCAGCGGCACGTGATCGCCGACCATCCGCGAGATCGGAACGTCGATATATGGCGAATCACTCGTCGCGACAAGCGCGCCCGCGCTCCCATACGGCGCCCAAAACGGATTAAATTCCGTGGTCATACAGCGCTCGCGCGGCATTAAACCGCGAAAACGACTATCGCACGACGCGAATGAGCGCGCGTCAATCCGCACGCTCGCGCTCACACCTGCGCCTTTTCCAGAAACAGCGCGCGGTGTAACCCTCAACGCGCCGCGAGAGCGCCGCGGTCGCACGCGCATATGAAGCGATTCACTCTCGTCGCCGCCGGCGACGGCGCCATCATCATTACCATCACTCGCGCTAGCGTGCGGAGTATTATCATCACTCACGGCAAGCCGCGAAGTATTGTCATCACTCGCGTAATCTGCGAACGCGCGCAACCCAGCGTTTCGGCGCGCGCAATCGCAATGTAGTCCTTCCGCGCCGCATCGCGATCGCGCGACGCACACTATTATTAGCACCACCGCGAGAACCGCGATCGCGCAACTAATGTCCACCATTCGAGAGCGTATATTTCGCGCTACGCGCGATCGCGCGCGAACGATAATTACGGCGCGCCGCCGTCATTGATGCTTGCGCCCGCTATCCTTCGCAGTGAGTGATTCGGTGTCCCATTTTACGCGCACCTTCTTCGCGTATCGCTCGAAATCGAAGCGCTCACCGACGCCGAGCGCGCTATTATCGAATAGGTGCTGGCGAAACTCGAACATAATCTGGTCCGGCACGACATTCTCGAGGAAATACTGCGCCGGGACGCCGTTGAGGCGCGCCCACGTGTAGAATAGCGAATACGGCCCGCATTCCGAGCGCGAATGTTGATGCCATACCTTGCACACGCAAACCATTTCCACTCGCGCGCGGGGGTTGACGCGCGTGAGCTCCGCTTTGGTTTTTACCATCCACGCCAGCCATTCGCTCTCGGGGCGGATCGCGGCGCTATTGAAAAACTCGACAGACCAAACAGGCGCCGCGCTATCGTCGCGCGCGTCGACGAATAACGCCATCCAGTGTTTCCCGTTTCCATCGTACGTGTCGCTATTTATCACGCACGAGCTGCACCGCACGCCGCGCGCGCGCTTATCTGCGAGCATTGCCTCGCGCGCCTCGGTTCCGCGCATACCGATCGGATTCGGCACGCGCCCGGCATAAAGATCGCCCCAATTCACAGTCGCGAGAGTATCCGGCGAGCGCATAACGCGACCGCCGCGCAGCGACGCATCGGCGTAATTAATCATATTGAAATTATATGCCCAGAACTCGCGGAATTGGAACATCCACGCATAGAGCTGCGCGTGGATAACGCTATCGTTAAATAACGCTGCGTCAGTTGGCCCATTGCCGCTCTTGAACGCGATGTGTTCCTCTATTCCAGCAGCCACCGCGTCTATTATTTGCATCTCGCGCGCGACGCGTAGTACGCATTTCTCATCATCGCACCGCGTTTCGCGCATCAGCGCGCGCATTAATTTCTCGGCGCCATCGCGCGCGCGAGAATGATCATCGGGCTCCGCACGAATACCGAGGCGCGCCGCTATCATCGCGACCGTTTCCTCGCGCAGACAAGTGCTGCGACCGCGGCGCGCGATTGAGCACGCGCAACCCGCGGCGGGTAATAGCGCATCAATAGTATCATCGCGCGGCATATTCGCGTGCGCGTTTTTATAATCAAATACATCCGCGCCCTCATATTTCGCGCGAAACGTCGTGATGATGCCCGCGCCGGTATATTCCATTTCGCGCGGCGCGTCGGTTTCGTATATATATCCACGAGAGCGAGAATAATGTTGAGCGAGCTGCGAAAAATGGGCGGATTCGCGGAATTAGAGGGCAATACTCCGCGCCACCAGCGCGCGATTGATGACAGCGACTTCGGTGCGCGCGCTGGCGGCGCGGCATCATCGAAACGCGCTGGCGGCGCGAATCGCAGCCATCCTGCGCTCATCCTCGATATTATGGAAATGATGCTCGCGCACCAAAGCGAGCCTGATAACGCGGATCTCGTCGCGCGCATCAAACGCGACGCCGCGCAACCGCTCGCCGCGCTCGTCCTCGAATGCGCGCCCGTTCGCGATTCGTCGCGCGATCTTACCGCCACGCTCGCGCAGGCAACGCGCGCCATTGACGCGATGGCGTGCATACTCACCAGCCTGAATTTCTCCCTCGCGCGCGGCGGTAAATTATGTGCAGTCCGCGCGAGAATAGAACCTCCGCGCGAGCATCACGGACGCGCGGCGCCACCGCGCGATGTTACGACATCAAGCGCGCTCGCGGATTGCGAACCGATCGCGCGCGCGATGCTGCAGCAATCCAAATCAGCGCGCGAATTACGGCGCGACGCGCAGCTTATTCTATCGTGCGTAGCGATGACGATAGCGACGCATCGCGCGCAACCCGTCGCGCATCATTTCGATGATCGCCCGGAGCCTCCGTGCGCGCGCATAAGCGAAATAATACAGATAGTCGAGAACGGCGCGCGCCCTGACGCACCCCCAGCCGCGGCGCATAACGCCGAGGAGGCCATCGCGCGCGCAATTCTCGTGGCCCGCATCGCACATATATTCGAGGATTATGCCGCGTCGCTGCGCGAATACGTCCAAAAAATAAAGATGCATCTCGACCTTGCGTATGCTCAGTGCGCCGTATTGATAAATAATTGAGCCACAATCGCGAAATGACCGCCGCTATCGGTCGCATCGGCAGTCGCGCGGTCACCCGCTATCGCGCGGTTTCCGACGACCGCAGCGCGCGCATCGAGCCCGACTTGGATCACCAGCGGATCGACGTAATTAGCAAAGAACGTTATCCCGCCCGGCATATTGACCGACATTAGCGGGCGGATGCGGCTAATACTCGTCGTCGCGATGAACGTCGCGCCATCGGGAATCGCGCTCCGCAGCTTTATTTTCGCCGCCGCGCGATAGGTGCCGGTGTAAACAACGCGCGCGACCGCGCCGAACGATATTTCGAGATCAGCGTGCCGTACGCGCGCGAGTGCCGTGCGATCTTCGATCGTCGCCGCGGCAGCTGCCGCGCCGCCTGTTTGCGCGCCAGCTGAATCGCTTTCGTCAATCGCGCCGGGATCTCGCTCCGATATCCGAGAAACATCGCCGCCGTCACTACCGCGCGCATCTAATTGCGCCGCCGCATCGCCGCGCGACCCCACTTTTTTGATTATCATGTCGGGCGACACCTTCTTCAGCTCGCCGATTTTGCGCCGCAGATGATGCGAATCGAGCGTGAATTCGAGCGGGTACTGCGCGAGATCGGGCGCGTCGAATGCATCCGCGCTCGTCGCCGCGCGCGGAACGATGCTTATCTCGAAGCAATCGTCGCTGTCGTAGTCGTAGCTGCTCAGGATGACGAATAGGCTCGATGGATCATCGCGGTGCAGCGCGATCATCATTTTATAATGCGATTTCTCGATGATCGCGGTCACGATCTCCAGATTATCGCGCTTGATCACGATCCGATAGTGCGCGGGGGAGCAATATGGTGTCGCCGCGTTCGCATCATCATCGATCATCGCGGGCGCGGGATCGCACGCCGCGCCGGCGCCGAAATAATAGAGATTCATATCCGCGGCGTTGATCGCGATGCGGATAACGACGCGCAGCGAGTGATCCTTGCCCGTCATGATGACGCGATCCGGGTAGAATTCCATGATAACCTCGTCACTATCATATTCCTTAAAAATCGACACGATGCATTTGAATAGCTGCGGCTGGCTGTAGATGAGCTCAACGCAATCGTCCGCGAACAGCGGGTCGCTCGCGATGCCGTATTGCCCGATGGGGCGCGCGTCTATTTTCTTGCGCGGGCGCCCCGGTTTCTTGCGCGTTGTCATTCTCGCCGTGCGGTATAATATTTACCCACGCGTGCGTCTATTTCGCGTCACGCGCTGCGAGCCGCTGGCGCGTGTAAAGCATATTGAGCGTCTCGTCCAGCGCGAACATTTCCATATCCGCCGCGTCGCCGATCATCTTCTCGAGCACGCGCTCGATCTTATCGTATGACTTCTCGAGGATAATCCCCGCGAAATGCTCCGCGGCGTTGGCCAGATGCGTCGCGAGGCGCATAACCCTCGCGAAATATGGCGCGATAAATCCCGCGCCAAGCGAGCGGTCCGCGAATTCAGGCAGAATATCGCGCAGCGAATCCATACACATCGCGAATATATCCATGCGCCGCATCGTGCGCATAATCCATTCGTTATGCAAATAATCGCGCAGGCGGATGGTCATGCGGCTGCGGAATGAATCCGCGATGGACGCGTCGTCCTTCGCGACGATATACATCTGCACAACCGCGCGCACAGCCTCGGGACGCGCCGCCGAGCTTAATATCGCGGTTTCCGCGCGCCGATGGTATTGATCCGCGCGATCAGATTGTCCGTCGACCAAGAATCGGCAGCTCTCATTCGGCACGAGATAGCGCGCGATTTCTTCGCGCGAGAGTTGCGTTTCATCATCTTCGTCATCGTCCGCGCCGCCAATGGCGCTGCCAGCGCTAATAGCGCTACCAGCGATTGCTCGACGCGTCGCGCGCACCAATCGCGCGCGCGCGGGATCGAAATTATGTCCGAGGTATCCGCGCGATGCTTTTTCTTTCTCGCGCAGGCGCTGCTTGCGCACCTTAATATCCTGCTCGCGCTCTGCGGCTGCGGCGGGATCGAAATGGATAATCGGCGCGCCGACGACGCGATAATACTCGGCGCTTATTGATTCGATAATCAGCGAGCGCGCCTCTGCCGCGTTCGCGAGATGATAATACACACCTGCGAGCGACTCATCGCGTAACGCTCGCGGCGCTAGCATCCGCACCGTTTCGAACCGCGCCATCGTCTTCTCGCTCAATCCGGCCAGAGGTTCCGAGATAAGATCGTTGGCCGCGATGTAATCGTAATCGAATAGCCCGCGGCCATCGTATTCGATCGCCTCCTGCGCCGGTTTCGAAATAAATATCACGCGCGCGCCGACCGCGCCGCCGAGCCGCGCGAGATTATCAAAAAACGTCGTGCTAGCATCATAGCGCACGCCGAATAACACAAATAGCGCGTCGCGATCCATCGATTGCGTGATCGGCACAAGCTCGCCCATGGTGAAAACTTGCTCGTGTATTGGGCGCGCGCTATCTATCGGCGTGTGCGTCACTCCAAGCGCGCGATCCACGGAAGCGCCGAGAATAAGCGCGCGCAATTCATCACGCGCGCGCGCGTCCATCAGCGGCGCATAACGACGCGCGATTTTCATAACGACCGGACCCAGCGACAGCATTCCGCGCGTCTCCAATCGCGCGCGCAGCATCGACGCAACCGCGTTCACATCCAGCGCCTTATTTCGGAGAATGCGGCTTGACATTTCGCCGATCTCGCGCATCATCCGAGCACCGAAATCCGCGATGTCGCGCTGCTGCGCGGCCATATTTCCGCGCGAGAAATCACTCACGCCCATTCGCTCCGCAACGCGCGCAACATCGATCGCGCGCCCGAACGCGCAAATACATTCCACGAGCCGCGCGGTATCATTTAGTCGCAATAATTCATCGAGCGCGAGGACCTGCGGACGCTTCCACGCCGCGCCCAATTCGCGCGCGCATTCGCCAACGGCTCGCAGCTGCTCGGGGCTTTCGCCTACCGCGTGCGACCCAACGCCGCGCATGAATTTATCCGCGGCACTTAAAAAGCGCTCGCGCAGCGCGTCAATATCCATCTCGCGCCCATACATCCCGCGCTTATATTGGTCGCCTCTTAAATTCGTTTCCGCACGGGGAATATACGCATCCGATGGCAGATGATCTTGTCGATATAGCGCCGAGATTTCCGCAACACGCTGCGACCACAACGCGCTCCGAAGTACCAGCGCGCGCGTCATCCGGCGCGCCGAGTACCGCCGCAGTCATGTCCGCCGCTGCAACCGCGGGTGGTGCGGCGAAATCGTTTATGTCGATGTCAAACGAATATTGGCTTATCGGGATAATCATCGTCCTCGTGACCGTGATTCTCATGCTGATCGTGTATGTCGTCAAAATCAAGCAGAGCGCGAAGCCGGCGATCGATCCGGGCGCAGCCGCGTTGTCACCGGCGCTGCCGCCACTTCGCATTGCCGAATCCGATGACGCCGCGGTAGATACCGAGCAAATCGCGCGCATCGCGCATCAACAATTCGTCCCGCGAAGCGCGCGCCGCGGCGTCAGTATTGAGCCCATACCAAGCAATAGCAGCGGAAGCGGAAGCGCCGGTGATGACAATACTCCGCGCGC
>JALOCE010000018.1 GCA_023227925.1 Candidatus Omnitrophota bacterium | reverse complement strand
CCGCGCGCGCAGCAAGAACTTATCGAGATTTATGGTTCCGCGGACGCGTCGAGCGATGCGCGACCCGAAGGATCGGCGGAATTTAGTGGCGCGGCAACAATCGCGCCCGCGAGCGCCGACACACAACCAGAATCCACCGATCCTCGCCCTCACGCGGAAGAAATCGCGCCACAAATCGCGGCGGCGCGCGGAAGGCGACGCGTTCGCACGCAACAGACGTCATAAACGCGCGCGATTCCGCCTGCCTATTTTTTTCCTCGCCACGCTGCCTTCCTCGCGCGCGTCCCATCCTGCGCGCTCTCGCGCGGAACCATATTAAAGCTCGTTTCGGCGCATCCATATACGAGAAATGCCGAAGAAAGCCGCCGCAGCAATCAAGTTCGCCGATGTCGTTTCGCGCGCCGATCCCGAGCCCATCGCGCCATGGAAAACGTTCAAAGAGCTGAAAGCCATCGCTCTCGCATCCGCGCTCGAGAAATGGAACTCGCTGCCCGCCGTGAGTAGCGAAAGCACTTCGCTCGCGGGTAGTGATAGCGCTCCGCACGCGAGTAGCGAATCAGCGCCAGCTCCCGCCGATGCGCCCGCGAAGAAATCGCGAACCCCGCGCGTCGTTGTGCGCAGCAAAAATCCGCCCACAGAGTCCATTTTCGGCATCGAGGACGCACGCGTGCGCCGCCATATTGATAAGCTCGGCCTTAACGCGTCAATCACCACGTTCGTGCGCGAAATGGAGCAAAAAAGCGTCGCGCGTGACGTGAGTACTCCGCGCGCGAGTGGCGAGAGTGCTTCGCGCGCGAGTGAAGACACCGCGCCCGAAATCATCATGTCGCCCGAGGATAGGGACAAATGTGACGCTGCGCTCGCCGTGCGCGTGCGCGTGGGAAAGAGCGCCGCGGTCTATTTACGCTGGTTCTGCGAGGAAATCGCGAACGATGTGATCCATATCGCGATCGAATCCGCGCTCCAATCGGGCCGCAAGGTCGTGTTCGACGATCATATTTTCGAAGGAATGAGCGGCGCTGGCGCCGTGAACGCGCGATTCCGCGGCTTATTTGAGCACCTGCCGGTATTCATCGCGGCGCGCGATGCTTATATGCGCCGCGCCCGCGATATCGATACGGCATCCGCGGTCAGCGCGTATCTTTCGCATTTCCGGCGCGCGATCGGCGATAATTGGCAGCAACAATTCGCAGATGCGCGCGACGATATCTCAACGTTCGCGACTATCTGCGCTGCAGGCGCTCCCGTCGCTCCTGGCGCGCCTTCCACCGCGTCGCGCGATGCCGCCGCGGATGATTCTGGCGACGCCACCGCGGCGGACAGCGCGCACTTCACGTTCTATATCACGCGGATGACGCGCACGATCCGCTTCTCGGACGCGCGATATATCAATCTCAAATTCAATAACCGATTTATCCCATTCATCGACGCGCTGATCAAGGAATTTATCCATCTCGTCACCATGCGCGCGATCGTGCATACGATGGTCACGGGCGTGGAAACCATCTCTGAATACATCGTTCAGGCCGTGATTTTGGGGATGATGGCGACGCCGAGCGCATTATTCGAGCGCGCGCTCGGCCCGTTCACCACCGCTCATTTTACGAAACGCGTGAACGCAGATGCCCCGGCGGGCGCCGAATCGCTCGACGGAAAAAGAGGCGCGCATTTGCGCCCGCGCGTTCCGGTGGAGGGTGATTGGGCGAAAACCGAGATCACGCAGCCCGCGTTCATTCGCGTCGTTGACGAAATATACCATCTTGAGCCGCGCGCAAAGCACGCGCGCGCAGACGCGTCCCGCGAAATAAAGGACACACCCACCATCGCGGAACCAAAGATCGCGCCAAGCGCCGCTGCGCCCACCAAGGGCGATCCGAAGGTGCCCGCGGCCACACTCGCGCCCACCATCGCGAAACCGTCATCCACGACTGATTTCGCGGCCATTTCGCCGATGAGCGCCGCTCTCGCGAAGAAGAGCGATGGCAAAAAACAACCGCGACCCATCGCGAAATAAGCGCGCGCCCCCGCGACAGCGCTCGCGGACGCGTATTTTTTTCATTTCGCGGTGCGATATTGGCGCTGCGCCTCGCCCAGGAAACCATCGACGAAGCGATCGATTTCATCCGCGGTCGTGTAGCCGCACATCGAAACGCGAATCGCGCCGTCCATGACTACCGATGGTAAATTCATCGCGCGCAACACGTGAGAATGACCCTCGGCGGAGGTATTGCACGCGCTTCCCACGCTCACAATCACGCGCGCGCGCTCGAGAACGTCGCGGATGAGAGTATTGCACGCTGGCGGGCCGATGTGTTTCACAACGGAGACCATTAGGGTCCCCGGTAAATATCGCGCGGGATCCATCATGCCGCGATCGCACACCGCGACAATCTGCAATTCCAGCTTCGTTCGCGCGCCCATATAATCCGCGAGCGTCGTGACGGGTGCGCGCGCCGAGAGTGCCGCGATCGCTCGCCCCTTGAGCGCGAGTTCATGCGCCGTCGTTGCCGTCATCTGCGCGAAAACAAGCCGCGCGGCCGCGAACGCCGTACCAATTCCGATCGCGTTTTCGGTTCCTCCGCGCGCGCCACCTTCTTGCGTTCCCGAAAGAAGCGTCCCGACGCCGGCGAATGCTGCGCGCCGAACAATCGCGCAACCAACGCCCGGCGGGCCGTGCAGTTTATGAAATGATACGCTCGCGCCGTCTATCTCGCCGCGCAACGCGACCGGGATTTTGCCGAACGTCTGCACGATATCCGCCATCATGAAAACGCGAGTGCCGCCGCGTCCTCGCACGGCGCGCGCGATTGCGTTAATATCATTCACCGCGCCCGTCTCGTTATTACCGTGCATGCAAATCGCGAGAACAGTCGACGCTCGCACGGCGCGCGCGAAATCTTGCGCGCGAATATGTCCTCCCGCGTCCGGACCGACGAGCGTCAACCGCAGCTCCGGAATCGCGCGCACGAGATCATCAAGCGCGAGAAGGATGGATTTATGCTCAATCGCGCTCGCGACAACATGTAATTCCGCGCCGCTCATGCGACGCCGCGCGCGCTCAATGACGCCGCGCACTATCATATTATTCGCCTCCGTTGCGCCCGAGGTAAATATGACATCATAATCGCGCGCCGCGCATCCACGCAGAATGAACGCGCGGAATTCATCCATCATCGCGCGCACACCCTTCGCGGACGCGTAATTCGCGGATGGATTGCCGTGGTTCGCCCAGCGCGCCATTTCCGCGACAACCGCTTCGGGCATCAGCGTCGTCGCGTTATTATCGAGATATGCGACGTTCATCATCGCGCTTATACTTTTCGCGCGCCATTGCGTAGGATCGGGAAAAAATAGCACGTCGTCGCGCCATCGCGCATACGCGCCGTCACGATGGCGCGCAATACTCGAGATAGTGAACCACCAGCGAGCACGTGCGTCCCAAACGCTGCGCGCGCCCGACTATTTGCCCGAGATTCGCTGTGCGTTCCGCGTCGACGATAATCATATCCGTCGCCATTTGCAAATCGACCCCCGCGAATAGCGCGCGCGTATTGACGATAAGTACGCGCGCATCGCCGCCCGCGAATGACGCGATGGTGCTCGCGAACTCGCGGGCTGTCCCATTCAGCGCCGCAAATGGAATCGCCGCCTCTCCGAGCGCGACCGCGAGATCCTCAATCATCTCATCGAAATCGGCGCATATGATAAATCGGCGATCCGCGATGCTCGGCGCACCACCGACCATTTGCGTCCCATTCATCACGCCGGGAACGGTCGGCGCGGCCATCTCGCGCACGCGCACACACGCGCCGATGGTTTTGCCCGAAACGAGCGCAACGATATACTCTGTTTTCGTCGTAACGCGCGCTGCGACCGCGACCGCGACTTCATCAATGCTATCCCGCGCGGGCGGAGGATGCGCAACCGCGCGCTCGGAGCATCCCTCATCGCGCGCGAGCCGCATCAAATCATCCGCGCTTGATCCATTCTCGACGAAAATTACATCGCGCGCAATATTAATCGCGCTCCGGCACTGAGCACAATGCCCAATGATATCGCTCCCCTGACGCGCGAATCTCGATGCTCGCGCGCAACATTGCGAGCACATAATAAATCCGCAGCAACGCATGATCGCGACGTGAATATCATCGCCTTCATTGAGCGCGAAATAGCATATTTGGCACGTTTGCTCCGCCATATTCTCGCGGATACGCTCGAAACTGCGATCCAAGCGCGCGATCGCGTCCCGCACAGCCGCGCGTGCGCGCGCATTTTCATCATCGCCCGCCATTATCACCGCGTTCGCATCGAATAATGGGTCAACACCCGCGCCATCGCGTACCGCGCGTCCCGCGATCGCAATGATCGCGCAATCAATTCCTGCGGCCGCCGCCACCCGAGGAACCAATGGCGCGGCGGCTTCCTCGGCGCTGCGTGGTTCTGCAATAATTGCTGAACCTTGTGGTGCACCTTCGCGCGATCCGGCAATAATCGCGCGCAATTCCACGCGTCCGCGCTCACCAATCGCATCAAGGCGCGCGAATATATCGGCGCGCGCGCGCAAAGTCGCGTATTCCTCGCGTTGCGCGCCCAGAACACTCGCGAACATCGCGCTCGGTGTCGCGACTGATATCCCGAGCAATCGCGCCGCGCTGGTCATGGAATCCGAGTTTATCATGCGCAGCAGTTCTTCGCTATCCGCATCCGCATTCGCGATTAGCCTGCTCGCGCGATGAATTTCGCCGTTTGCGATCTCGCATCGCAGCCATTGCATCGCATAAACTCCATGATCGCGCGCGATCGCGTGCGGACTATGACCCATTTGTGCCCATATCTTGCGATGCGCGTCGCTGCGCGCGTTCGAAAATATGTGCGAAACGCGCGGCAAATCTTGCGCGATCTCGCTCGCGCGGGCACGCTCGGCGCATTCGCGCGCGGTTAATTTCGCCCGCCGATGCTCGCGCTGGGTCCACTCGAAATCGGTCGCGCCCGTCACGAATATTGAGCTTATCGCGCGCATGCATCCTGAATTCGCGATAAGATCGACGTCATCATAAACAACGCGCGCCCATATCAGCGGCGCGCTTCCGCGCGTTATCATTTCGCACAGCTCGCGCGGTGCATCATCGCGCGCGCGCGTCGCCGCCGCCACTGCGGCCGTTTTGCCGCGTTTGATGAGCACGACATCATAATCATTGATCGCACCCGAGAGTAACATCCCAATCAATCGCCGCGTCGATATTTTATCGCGTGCCTCGTACGCGCGCAGGCTCGTATACGTCTCGATATTGCGCGCCCATTGCGCGTAAACGGAGCGCGCGACGACAATCGCCGTCGGCCGCACGATTTGGTTCGCGCGATCCGGCTCGAGCATCGCAAACGGCCCGTGATGCATCCGCGTATATAGGAAAACGGGCGCCGGCGGCGGTATTGGAACGCGCGTGATCAGCGCGAGAATAATAAACGTCTTACCGGAGCCAAAAGGCTCGGTCAGCGGAATGTGCCCCAGCGCGCGCAATCCCTCGTGCGATGCGTAATCATGCGTGCGCTCGGCGGAAATGATGCGCGCGAGCGTCTCTAATTGATAATCATAGAGCGTGATTCCTCGGCGGAATAGCGGTGCGGTTGCCATGCGGCGCGATTATATTCTCCCAATCGCGCGTTCAATTCTCAGCGGCGCGAATCAAATGACTCCGGCGCGCGGCGCTGGCGCAACGGCGCGAAAAAAATGACTCCGGCGCGCGTGATTATATCGCGCGCGAGATCATATCGCGCGCGAGCTCATCCACGGTTTTATTTCCGTACCACATGAACCACGCCATCTCATCATCATCGCGCACCGGCTCCGCGCGATGCGATTTAACCTTCTCCCAATCGACCCCGCGCGACATCACGACGCGCTTATAAAAAGCGTTCGCGTCGGCGATGATATCCATATTCGCTTTCATGATGCGCGGCGGTTTCGCGCGCCATCGATCACACCATTCGCGAACGCATCCCGCCGCATACGCGCTATCGTAAACAACGACCACGCGCGTGTCGTGATGCACATCTCGCGCGAATTCTTCGGTCGCCATCAGCGCGAATAAATCACGCAGCGCCATCAATTCCGCGCGATTATTGGTCGGCGCGATGGTTAATTTATTCGCACTCGGCGCCTCCGGAACCATCCCAGTTATTTGATACACGATCGCGCAATCGATGACGATCGCCGCGTAGCTCGCCGTCGCGCCCGCGCGTCCGTTCCTGCGCGCGGCGCCATCAGTAAACGCATAAACCGCGCGATCGTCGGGGCAAACGAGATCATCATCGATCGCGAGTACGCGCTGAATGAGCGTGCCGCGAATGATCGCGGGCACCGCGGCCTGTTCTTTTTCGAGCGCGGTTCTCCACGCTTCCAGCATCGTAACGGGTCCGGGCGCGGCGGCGGCTGCGACGCGAAATGGCGCCGACCAATCTATCGCGCCGCGACCCTCGCGCGCGAGGATATTATTCGCGAGCACGAATAAATTACAGTGGATGAAATGATTCGGATTTGCGGTGTCGCGATTACTCGCGCATAACGGCGATGGATGGCACCATTCGAGAGAGGAACTCGCGCGCGCGATACTCGATTTCAGTTTGTGCGCGGATGCACCGAATAGAAAGAATATTGTACCCGGGAACTCTGTGCTGAGCGCGCGCACTATTTTTTGCGTAAATGACGCCCATTCCGCGACATGCGCGCCCGGTTTTCCCTCGATTGTTGTGAGCGCGGAGTTCAGGAGAATCACTCCCTGCGCGCACCATGCCTCTAGATTTCCGCATCGCGCGCTGCGCTGCGTGATCGGCGGCGTCGCGTGAGGCGTGCCGCCGCGCGCGCCAATGAGTTTTATTTCGCCGGCGTCGCTACCATTCGCGCAAATCAATCCTTGCGCATCGAGAGCCGCGATTATATTGCGCAAGCTCGGCGGCAGTGGCGATACGCTGCGCGGAACGCTAAACGCGAGACCATGCGCATGTGCGCGATTGGGATATGGATCTTGCCCAAGAATAACCACGCGCGGCGCCAATTCATACCGCGCGAACGCGAAGATATCCTCGGCGCGCGGACATATTATATCCTCGATGCGTGCGCGCGCGAACGAATCACCACCGCAGCAAGACAGCCGAAACCCCTTCGCAATGCGCCCGAGAATGGCGCGCGCTTCTTCCCACAGTTCGGTGCGCTGGAAGAACCCGATCCAATCATCGTGCATCCCGGCAATCGCGCGCTCGAATAACACGCCATCCGCATCGTATTCACCGCCAGCATCCCCAATAGCGCTCGTCCGCGGCGCCGTCATTATCCGTCGCGCAGTATATACCGGCGCCCCCAATCAAATTTGCACGCGCTCGCACGATGAATCAATGGATTATTGCAGTCACCGCCGTCATCGCCGTCATCATCATTATGGCGTACATCGCGCACCAGCGGGAGGATTTCGCGACGGTCGAGGAAAAGGCGCGCCATTTGACGAGCTGGGTCGCGCGTAACCCCGCGTCGCCATACACCGAATATATTCGCGCGAATCCCGAGTCCAATATAGTCGAATACGCGCGCCTCAAGGAGCTATCAGCGCTAAAAACGCTTAGCGGATCCGCTGCCTCGCGTGCCTTACGGATATGATTACGCGCCATCATCTCACCATCGTATGTGTGATTATATTCATTATTCTCATCGTCGCGCGCGTGGCGATCTCCGCGCGCACACGAAGAAGCCCCGCGCGCGCCAAATATCGCGCCGTTGCTGCTCTCGATGATCCAAACGCGCGGCAACAATTCACTCGCGCAACCGACCGCGCGGCGCACGTCGCGCGGCGGGGAGTCTCCCCTGCCCTCGACGCGGATACATTATTCACGCGCGCGACACTTTACATGCGCGAATATGATGATTTGCACGATAAAATCGCATCCGCGCGACAACCGCGCGCGCTCATACAACTCGAGCGCCGCGCCGCGAGCATCTCGCAACTCGCGCGTGACACAATTCGCGCCGCCATCGAAGCACGAACGCGCGAAAATAGAAGCGCGAATCACGACGGCGAGATCGCGCTAGGCGAGCAATTATTCGATGATAACGCGATCGAACGGCGCGCGACTGAAATTAACGCGGACGTTGCGCCCCCGCGCGTCGCATTACCGCCGATGCCGCGAGTGACGCGCGCTGCGCGCGCTCCTCTCGATACAGCACTCGTCGCGTCACCGAAATGGGCGCCAGATCCCGAGAATGTTCATGATTCCACCGTCGGCGATAGCGTGTCGCGCCGCCTCGATTACATGCGGCATAATGATCTGCGCGTGTTTCGCGAGAACGAATGTATCGGCGCAATCGCGTTTTTATTGCGCGGGCGCGATCCTGTGACCTGCGAGCGAGTCGTCCGCACACTCGAACGCGCGCGCGTCGGCGGCGTGTGCGAACGATATAATATTCGCGAACTTGACGCGCTGCGCCTCGTTCTCGAGCGGGCGTATCACGCGCGAAGCGATTCTGCGGCGCGCAATCTCAACGACGCGCTTATCGGCGCGCTCGCTGATTGTGCTGAAGGCGATAGCGGAACCGTTTGCCAGGTCGGGCGCATTTCGCGCTATGTTGCGTCGCTCGATATCGTGGACGAGGTTCTCCCCGCGCCTGCGATAAAACCGACCGACGCGTATCGCGCGGAAATATTCGCGCGCCTCGGCACAATCCAAGCGCGCAACGGCGAAGTCACGAGCGCGGAAGCGAGCGCGCTAATTGATGAATATCGCGCGCAATTACCAGCGCGAGTGCTCAAAAAAATACGCGATGAATGCATGGGTGCGCTATGATGATGCGTCCGCGCGCCGACTATGGTGCGTAAATATCTACGCGCTCGAATCGCGCGCCGTAGAATGCGTAAGCGTTGCGCCGCAGACGGAATTGCCGCGCGAGACATGTTTTTTGATCGACAATATCGACGATCACGCGCTCAATTTGCGCGTCCGACCCGCGCCGCAAAATGCGCCCGACGATCTGTTTCATCCCAGAGTAGCGCGGCGACGCGAGGATCATCGCGTCCATTCGCACGATAGAAATTCCCGTGCCGGAATAACCAAATGTAGCGATAATAACGCGCGCGCCGCCACAAAGCGCCACGCGCCGCTCCTCGTCGGATACGCCCGAGTAGAAGATCACATACCGCGCGGGCGCAATATCTTCACATTCACGGTCGTTCGCGGATGCGACGCGCGCATCGTCCAACGCGCGCGCGATCGCCTCCACATGCGCGCGTTCCTCGGCAAATATGAATATATTGCGCCCCGCATTCAAAAGCGCGCGCGTTTCATCCACGATAACGCGCGTCCGCGCCTCGTCGCGCGCGAATTGGTCGTACATATAGTGCGCGAATACGACATCGGTCGACTCATGGCGCAAGTTCCGCGCGTATTCATCGCGCGCAAAGTAGCGGACCTTGCGCACGCAACAGCGAAATTCAGTCGCGCAGTCACCGCCCCGCGCGCTGTATGAAAACCCATCGATCCGCGCAGCGTCGATCATCGGGCATAGGTGATGCGCGAGCATAAAATCGAACCCATCGCGGCGCTCGCCCACGGTCGCGGTCATCCCGAACATGAATCGCGTTTGCGCGATCCAAAATATCTTGGCGCGAATCGGCGAGCAATACGTATGCGCCTCATCGAAAATGGTCAGCGTGAACGCGCGTGATATTCCTTCCACGCGCGCGTCGTCGCTATCGCTACCCGCGAACACCGAGAGAATAGTATTTATCACGACAACACAAACGCGCGCTGGTGCGTCCGCGCATGTTGCGGCGCGGAATGATGCGCCAGAGTCGGCGTATACGATGCGCTCATCATCTTCGGCCGCGAATGCCGCGCGCAAATCGGCGCACGTCTGCCGCGCGAGTTCGCATGTTGGCACGATATAAAGCGCGCGCGCGCCCGAGGGTTTCGCCATCACGCCGAATAACGCGATAATACCCGCTGCCACGAACGTTTTGCCATAGCCCGCGCGCAAATCAAGAAACGCCGATCCATACTTGAGCGCGCGCCCATCACTCTCGCGCGTCCAGAGCGAGCGGATGTGCGCGACGATCGCGCGCTGATCATCGTACAAAAAATCTGGGATCAATGCGTCGCGCGACAACAGCGCATCCGCCGCGGGCGCGAATTGCGCTTGCGCGATGTTGAGCGTCACACCCGCCGCGCGACACGCTGGCGCCGCGCTGCGCGGAAGAACTATTATTTCGATCCCGTTCGGTTGGCGAAATCGGCGATACGCGGCGCATCGCTGGGGCGCGCCCATACGCGGCGCGTAAATATGAGATAGCGATGGGATATAATCTCGCAGCGCCCGCGCGTCATCCGTGCTCATAACTATCCCCGCGGCGCATAATAACGCGCTACGCGTGCTCACTTCGCGCGCGGACATATATCGAGTAAATGAACATTCCGACCGCGCGCGGTCACTTTTTTTCGCTCTGTTTACGCGCTGCGGCCGGCTTACGCCGCGCGCGCGTTTTCTTTGGCGGCGTACCCGCGGGTATCGCCTCCGCGCGCGCTACCTCGGCATCTGCCTCTTGTGCGCGCATCATCGCGCGCGCGCGCTGCTGTACTTCCTGCGGGACGACAACGCGAATGGTGTGTATCGCGCGATCGAGGAGAACGCCATCGGAGAGCGACTTCATATTGAAAACCAAGAATAGCTCATCGAGGACAACGCGCCCATCATCGCCGATCACGGGATCATAATAGTACATAATATCGCTCGGGTCGCATCCATGCGATTGCGCCGTCGCCTCGATAAAGACGCCGATATCGCGCGCCGACATGATTTGCGGCTCCGCGGAGCCATCCGCCTTGCGCGCCGCCGCCGCACGCGTCGCTGATGCTTCTGCGTGCGTATCTGGCGCGAGTAGCGCGCTTTCGGTTTGCTGAATGACCGATTCCCATAGTCGATCGCAATCCGCCGCCATCGTGTATATAGGCGTGCCTGTTGGCGATTATAATTGATCTCGCGCGCCCCCTATGCAAAAAGTGATCGTTGGCATGCACGCGCGCAAAACGTGCCGCGACTATGCGGAAGTCATCGATAACGCGCATAATCTCGTCCGCTCAAGCGCGCCGAGCGCGATACCATGCGCCGCTGTCTTTATTTCCGGCCCGCGCAACACGAGGATAAATATCAGCCGCGAATGCGCGATCGCGATCGGTTCTCGCTCAGTGCGGGGAGTCGCGCGCGGAGAATCATCGCGCGTCGTGTTTCACGCATCGTATTTGGATCTCCCGTGGTCCGAGAAAGGCGCTGAGGGCACTCTCGCGCGCTTCGATGATCTCGCCACTATATGTGCCATCGCGCGCGCAGATCTCGTAATTCATAGCGGCGCGCGCATATTTGACGCGGCGCTTACTCGCGTGGTAATGGCGCGTCTTTCGCAATCAATCGCGACCGCGCGCGCGGCGGCGACGCATTATGAGCCGCGATTTTACATCGAAACTATGTCATCAGACGCGCGATTCGCAGATCCGCGCGCAATAAACGCGATATTTGATGACGCGGGACCGCATGGCGCGATAGGGTTATGTGTTGACACCGCGCACGTATGGGCTGCGGGCGCGGATATATCGACGCGCGCGTCGTGCGCGGCGTGGTTGCGCGCAATTCGCGATGATATTCCCGTCGCGCTGCACCTCAATGATTCAGCGCAACCAATCGGCACCAGGCGCGATGTCCACGCGGAGCTCGGGCGCGGCGAAATATGGGCGCTGGAAGACGGATACGCATCCGCGGTGGAATGGGCGCGCGAGCGCGACGCGCCGATTATCCTCGAGCGCAATATTGACCCGATAGCGAGCGCGGCACGCGATTTGCAAAAAATAGAGCGCCTCATTCGCTGACCGCGGAAATTGAAGCCACGCGTCGCAATATACCGCCGCGGCATGTCAGTCGAAGACATAATCGAGCTCCTCGATGATTGCGTAGAGCGTGCGTTTGAGTTATTCATCGAGCGCGATCGAGCGCGCGCGACGGCGTGCATCGAGCAATATGAGCGCGCGAAAGGGGACGCGATGGAACGCAAATTCGCGCATCATCACGTCGCGCCCGAGCGTCAAACCGTCGCGCGCTACATCGCGATGCAAATAGAGTACGGCGCGCGCAAATACGCGCGAGAAGAGTCGCATTCCGCGCATCCCGGCGTTCCCGACGCGACCCCGCGCGCGCGGTCCGTTTATTCGTGCGTTGTCCATCAAATCGCGGATCTATTGCGCGATCCGGAGTGCGAGGTTATATCCGCAATCCTCGCGTGCGCAAGTGACGCATTGTCCGCCGCGGACGCTCCCCCTATGGTCCATGCGTGTCGCATCGCGCACATTGACCTTCGCGCGCTTTGCCCGAGCATATTGCGCGACGAGCGCGCAGAAATAGAGCTGCGGCGCCAGCAAAAAATAGATCTCAAGACGTCCAGCGCGTTCCGGTGCAAAAAATGCGGCAAAAGTGAGACTCTCATCCGCGAAATGCAAACGCGCAGCAGCGACGAGGCGCCCACGCTCGCGATTCAGTGCGCGGGTTGCGGTCATTGCTGGACTCAAGTATCATGATCGCGAGCGCGCGGACATCATTTCATCAAACGCGTCATCACTCGCGCTGCGCGGAGTATTGCCATCACTCGCGCGCGGAGTATTACCATCACTCGCGCTCGCGCGCGGAGTATTGCCATCACTCGCGCTCGCGCGCGGAGTATTATCATCGCGCGACACAACGCACACGCGAAACATATCGTCGATCACTTTTTTCGTCATACGCAGTCGCGCGCGCCTCGGAAAGTATTTATGCGCGAGATGCGGTGCGATGGGATTGCACGTCGCGTAATATTCGCGCCCGAAAAGATAGACGATTTGGATCGCGCGCGGGAACGATAGAATGTCGACCGACCACCCGATCGCCATCTGCTCAAGCAAGAATCGCGCACATCGCGATTCTGGTATCACGTATTCCTCGCTCGCTGCGCATATCGTGATATATGTCGCGCGCCCACAGGCGAATCCGCAATCCAAGCAGCGCGCGCAATAATGCCCGTCCGTGTCGTCCGCGCATACGATAATATCATTCTCGGGAAGCTGAGAAGTATTGGCATCATCGTCACTCGCGCTCGCGCGCGGAGTACTATCGTCACTCGCGCTCGCGCGCGGAGTACTATCGTCACTCGCGCCATCGCGCCGCGCGCCCCCTAAATTCAGCGCACGCTGGCATACCGAGCATAAAGTAGCGCCGCGCCCGCATCGGCGCACAACCGCGCGCGCCTCATCGCCAAATGCAATCCCCCCGATATAGCGAAGGATATTCATCATCCGCAGCGACCGCGCTGCGATCCGTGGGTGTGACATAATTCGCAACGCCGCCGCGAGATCACCCGCGACGAAATGCGAATCGATGCGCGCGTCGTCAAACCAATCGCGTCCGCGCGCGATTATCGCGCCGTCGCGCAGCGGAATACTATCGTATGGATCATAATACAACACGATCGCGGCACCGATATATTCGCGATCGGCGCTCGGTTCTTCGCGGACCCCGCCATTCACTCCGCATCCGGGCGCGTACGGCCCGCACGCGCGCACGCGGAATCGCAATATGTAATTTACGTGTTCCAGGCGATCATCGCTGGCCATTCCGCGCGCCGCAATGCTCTCTCTAATACCCAAAATACGCGATGCGATTGCTCTTCCGCGCGCGCGCGGAGTGTTATCGTCGCGCTCGCTATCACTCGCGCTACTTTTGTCACTCGCGCTTTCGCGCGGAGTACTTTTGTCGCTCACGCTCGCATCAACCGACGCGCCGGCATATAATTTCACGCCGTGCGCAACGGCATGCGCGAACGCGCGCCGCAGGTTCTCGCGCGGACCCTTGACAAGAATAAGCGCCATTTATATACCAAATCGCGCCCATTCAATTCTCGCGCGCATCATGACAACAGCCGCGCCGATATCAGATCGCGACGCAGTGCGCATCGTTCGTGAACTCGTGAGCTGCGGAGGCCTCGGAAAGCTCGCTGGGTACATCGACATCGCCGGATCGGGCGAGTCGTTCACCAATTCCGGAAATTACGCGTGTCACGTGGGGCCAATCAGTTTCTTCGTCAAGCTGGCGATGAACCAGCGGTTTCCTGAGCACCGCTGGGATACGCCACGTCCGCCGCTGGCGCCGTCAATGACAGAATCTGAAATAAGCGTGATGCGCGCCATAAGAACGCGCATTATCGCGCCGGGATACACGCCGCATTTCGTCGAAATTCTCGCGGTCGCGCGGTGCGATGATGTCGCGAGCGCGCTCGCGGACCGCGAAAAATGCGACCAAATTAAGGCCGGCAGAATTCCGGACGACGTATATCCGCAGAGCGTATTATGTCATATCGATGGGCTGGCGAAATTAGGCCGCGCGGACGATGTATTCACGCTGGTATTCAGCGAGCGATGCAGCGTGTCGCTGCTTTATTATTTGCAGCGGTTCGCGCCCGCGCTCATGATGAACCGCATCGAGGCTATTTCGTCGATCATATTCCAAATATATTACTCGCTAGCGTGCGCACAGCGCATATGGCCTGGATTTCACCACGGCGATCTGCGAATACATAATATCATGATGAAAATCGTGGCGGTGAGCGCCACGCCGACGCGCCAATATATTCGCTATCGCCTCGGTTCGCGCGCGTGGCTCGTGCCGTACACGGGGCTTGTTCCGAAAATCATCGATTTCGGGCATAGCCAAATCCCCGAGGAAGGCATTTACACGCCGACGATCGTGGAGCCGCGCATTCCCGATCACGCGACGTTCATTATTAGTCTCGAATACGCGCTATTCGATATGGGTCACGCCGCGATGGTGCTGCGCAGCGTGATCCCGAAGCTCAATCCTGATCGCGCGACGATAAACACGCGTATGTCGCATCTCGCCGAGCATAGCGGCGCGTTTCCCACGCCAGAGCGCGCGCTGGATGAGTTTTTCGAGATGTTCGAGGTCGCGGTGAGCGAAGATGACGTGCGCGATGAATATATAGGCCCGCCGCCGTCATTATCATCACTCTCGGCAAGCCGAGGAGTATTATCATCAGATCCAATCAAAGCGCCCCCGCGCGCGACGAAAAAGCCATGATCGAGATCATCGCGATCGCCATTATGATCATCATTATCGTAATTTCGCGCGCATTCTCGCGCGCCGCAATAGCGTGCGAGCGCGCGCCCAATGCGCCATTATCGCTCGCGACACCTCCGCGCGACATACTATCGCCAATCGCGACGCCATCGGCACCAGCGCCAGCGCCGCCTCCAGCGACGTCTTCTGCGCCGGCGCCGCCGAAGACATCACCAAAATCGCGCGCGCACGGCGAGAAACGCGTCATCTTCGCGCCGAGAATCACGGTGCGCACATTCAATATAAATAACGGCGACATTATCGAGCAACACAGCCGGCAAATATAATGTCAGCGCGCACCCGCCAACGCCCGCGCGCCCAATATTCCTCGCTTGATGAGGCGCTGGAATTATTCGCGACCATCGCGGACGCGAACGGCGAACCATATCGCGCACTCGCGTATCGGCGCGCGCTCGCGTATCATCGCACCGCGGCATCATCATCGGCGCAGGGCCGCGAGATCGACGATAAAATAGAAGAATATCGCGCAACCGGACGCATCCGCGAGCTGGATATTCTCGCGGCCGCGCCCACGACTCGCGCAATGCTTGATCTCACATCGATTTTCGGCATCGGTCCATCATCCGCGCGCGAATTCGTATCGCGCGGCATTAACTCGCGCGCCGAGCTCGAGCGTGCCGCCGCGCGACGTATTGTTAAGCTTTCGCGCGCGCAACAGCTGGGATTGCGCCATTACGATGATCTTCGTCGGCGCATTCCGCGCGCGGACGTATCGCGCGTGTCCGAAATTATCTTCACGCATATCATCGCCGCGACGCGCGACGTATTCGGAGACGCGGAATCGCGCGCGCTTCGCATAGAAACCGCGGGCTCGTATCGCAGGCGCGAACCAGAGTCGCGCGATGTCGATATTCTCGTTGCGCGCGCGCTTCCCGCAACGCGCGAAATCGCGCGCGATATATCGCCAGATGATGCCGCGCCGAGCGACGAAGCGACTCATGACTCATCCGAAGATCGCGCGTTTATGCGCGAAATACACGCGCGGGTGCAGGGCGACCCGGCGTTCGTCGATGTTATCGCGCTCGGCGGGCAGAAATATTCCTTCCTCTATCGCTTCCGGTGGGTCATCGCGGTCGATGTATTTTATGTACCCGCGCGCTCGTTCTACGCCGCGCTGCTATACGCGACCGGATCGCAATTATTCAATATCTGGATGCGCGAGCGATGCAAAGAGCGCGGGTATTCACTCAACCAATACGGGATGACCGCGCCCGACGGCGAGATGATTTATCTCGATAGTGAAGCGCGCGCGTTCGAATTGATCGGCGTCGCGTTCATACCGCCGCGCGATCGCACGCGCGTGCCGCGAGTAACATGATCGCGCGTGAGGCGAAAAAAAATCGCGCGCATTCGCGCGCACACGCATTCGCGCGCACACGCATTCGCGCGCACACGCATTCGCGCGCACACGCATTCGCGCGCACCTATTACGCGCGCCGCCGCTTGCGCCCGCCCGAATACGCGAGTGTTGCTGCGCCCGCACCGCCCTTCGCGACCTGTTCTTTCACGATATCCGATCCGCCGAAATACCACACGAAACCCGCGATGATCGCGATAATCACCACCACCATGATTATGCCCGACACCAGCCACGCGGTCGACAATCCCGCGCTCGCGGTCTGCGTCGTTTCTTTTTGCGCCTCCATCGACGCCTCGGTCTCCATATCCATGAGCGTTTTCGTCATGTTGGTCGCGATCTGCTTCGCCAGGAGCTCGATTTTGACGTATTGGCTGATATTCTTCACGACGATATCGCCGTTGATCGTCGTCGGCGCGATCACGAGCTCCTGCTGCGCGAATATCTCCTGCGTGTCGGATACGAATTGCGAATAGGAATAGCTATTCACGACGCGATGCACGTTGCGATTGCGTATCGTCGCCTCACTTTCGTTTTGCGAATAGCTGGCGCCGAGGATTAATTGGTGATCGACCGCTTGATTATCGCGCGCGGTAGCCTCGAGCGCGCTGATCATCTGCGAGCGCAGCTCCGTCTCAGTCGTGTTGGATAGGAATTTCTGGACGTCAACGTTGACGATGATGACCTGCTCGAGCCCCGATATGGTAATATCACCCTTGACCGCGATCGGGCGCACGGTCATTATTTGCGTCGGCTGGACCGAGCTCACGCTCTGCTGCGCGATGCTTATCATCGTGGAATTGAGATTTTCGGTCAGCGACTCGTTTATCACGTCGAATCGCGACTTGTTTTTCGATACGCCGACCCCCATTGCGCCGAATTTTTCTCGGAGACTATATATTCCGCGCCAAAATGTCCGCCACGCGCGACCGAATAACCCAGGCGGCGATAGAAGACTGCCGCCAGACAGCGCAGTTTATCCGCGAGACCGCGGACGCGTATCGTATCGAGCGCCAAGAATACGATGCGCTCATGACCGAATATAATAAGCGGCGCTCGCAATACGACGCCAATGAGCGCGCGTTCGCGCAGAATTGCTCCGGTAATTGCGTAAGCGGCGGCCACATCCAGCACGGATGCGATCCGATGTGTATGAATCGCGCGCTCAATCGCATTCCGCCGCCGCCGCGCGAGCCACGCACGCCGACGTTTAATTTCTCGTGCGCGATATGCTCGCAGAACGTCGATCTATCGGGCATCGCGGGCGGCGACTATAAGGTTGCGGAAAACGCCGTTAATCAATACATGGCATGTGCGGACGAAGCAGAGGCCGCGCTAAAAAAAGGAACCGCGGGCGCGTTCGTGACGAGCGACGTTCTCACGCCGCCGACCGCGCCAACAGCGCCGCAAGCGCCCCTCGCGGGAAGCGCTGGCGCCGGCGTCGATTCCGGCGCCACATCGTCCAGCGCGATATATATTATAATCGGGCTCATCGTGATCGTTCTCGTTATCATCGCGATCGTGGTCGCGATCGTGTTATCAGGCGGAGGCGACGTTAGTATTCCGCGCCAGCGCGAATGACGATAGTACTCCGCGCGCGCTGACGCCCGCGGCTGAAATATAATGGGGCGCGCGCGCTCATTTCGAAACTATCTGCGCGACGTTCGCCGGCGTGAGCTCGCGCGCGCGATAAAGCGTCAATAGCTGCGCGTAATGGTACGCGCGGAACGCCGGATCACCAATCGCGCGCCTAAATTCGCGCAAGCCCTCCCCATTTTTTTGGTTGCGCGTGAACTCGGAAATGATGCGCGCCGCCGGTTGCGCGAGCGATTCGCGCGCGCAGGGCAGCTGCGTGTACCACCACCAGATAATAATCGTGATCGCGATCGCTGCCGCGACAACGTAATATGACTCCGCCATATATACCACGCGCGATGAATAGCGCTGATATCATTCATTCGGGGGCAATATTCGCGCAAGGCGAAGCGTTTTTTTACGGCGCGACGCGTCTCGATGGTTGCATTTCATGCGCGCGGCTCGTTGTCGGCGATTTCACGATCGCGGGTGCACACGATGCGCTGACGATCGCGACCACCGCGGCGCAGCCAATCATCACATTCGCGCGCGATCACGGGGCCGCGATTGTTACCATATCGCGCGCGCTCGAGGATAAAAACGGCGCGCGCGTGACGCGTATCGCGAATCGTATTTCCGGCGCGGATGATGAAGGCGCGGTGCCGAACATGGGCGCAATCCGCGAATTCATTTCGCGCGAGCGCGTGAACACGCGCGGCCCTGCTATTACCGCGCGCGGCGCTAACGCGCACAGAATTGAAGTGCGCGAGCGCGTTTGCTGTGATATAGAAATAACGGGCGCATGTTGTTTATCATCGTTCGAATGCCCGGCAGAGACGCCCGACCCCGCGAATCCGTGCCCGCGCGAATAATATAGTAGAGCGCGCAATGGCTACCAAATCGGATGGATCGGGCTCCTCTCGCCTACCGCCGCCCGTAGTAACCGCGAAGAATATTATCGCAACGGCGCAGTTTATAAGCCAAAGCGTAACGCAAGTAAGCGGCGCGATCACGTGCGCGAACGGATCAACGATTACCATCGGCGGTCAGAAAATATATTCGGAGCCCGGTAAACTGATCGCGGCCGGCGCAACCATTACCGCGGGTGGATTGCAGCTCGATGGCGGGCTATGTTTCGCGAGCGCGCCCGATATCATCATCACGGGAATCGCGCGCGATATTGATGCTCGCGCGGATGATCGCGCGATTCCCACGGCGGGCGCGGTTGCGCGATTTATTGACGCGCGGATGCGCGATACGTCCGTCGCATTCGACACTATTATCGCGCGCCAACTCGCGCCGCCGCCAGGCGCGTGCGCGATTACCATCGCCGGCGATGCTATTATCGAGGGTAATATTGCGGCGCGCGGTGCAATATCGTATTCCACCGCGCACATTCGCGCCCCGGAATCATATGAAATCGCGCACGCGATTATCTTCGTTTCGCGCGGTGACGATGACGCGCAGATTATTGATATTCGCGCGCCGCAAGCAAGCAGCGACAGCGATAGCAATGGCAGCAGTAACGACGTGGCCGCATTATGCGCGCAATTCATTAATCGCGATTCACCACCCGTTATTCTTCGCTTCGATTGCGGATGCGTATCCATCGGGACCGACACGGCGCTGCGAATTATGCGCGCGCGAGTGCCGCGCGAGACAATAAATGTATGCGCTATGGACCCCGAATGGCTATGCCTCGAACAATCGGACGCGTTTTTTCCAATGTGCGCCACGCCGATCGCGAGCGAGATTATCGCAACCAGTTGTGCGATCGATGCCCTCGGGCGCGTGATCGTGATCGGAAATTCAACGGACGCAGGCGGGCGCGGATGCGCGCACGTTTTTATTCGCGATGGCCGCCCCGGCGCGCACGAGTGGGCGCGAGTTGTTCCGAAAATCGTGGTCGGCGAGATGAGTGGCGGCGGCTCTCGTTGCGCGATTTCCGCGGACGCATCAACAATCGCAATCGCGGGCACACACAGTGTGTGGATATTTGCGCTCCTGCGCGCCGGCACGCGCGTTATATGGCGCGAGATTACGCGCGCACGCGTCGCCGCGTTGGAATTGCGATTGAGCTATAATGGGCGCGTTCTTCTCGTCGCGCGCGCTGATGGAGTTGCGGTGTATGATATTCCCAACGCGCGCGCCCCGACGATTGTCGCGCGGCGCGAATTCGCGAATCTGCGCGCGCCAATCGCAATGAGTGGCGATGGAAGCGTGTGTTTCGCGCTGCGCGCTGGCGATCACGGTTGTGATTGCATCATTCGCGAGCAAATCAATGCTCGCGACGGCAGCGGCGATCGCGCGACCGCGTGCGACGCGACGCCCGGCGCTATCGAAAGTATACATTGTGACGTCGCGGGCGCGAATTACGCAGTTAATCTCGCGGGCGCGAGCGCGCATCTCGCGACTACCATATCGCGCACAATCGACGCGATTACTATCGCGCACGCCGGAGCGTCGCTCGCGCGAATCAATATGAGCGCTGATTGCGTCGCGCTGAGCGCGAATGGCGCGGTCGCGATCGCGATTACGCATGCGCGCGCGGCGGTGATTATTTATTGACACCGTGATCGTGTGCGCGCGCAATATATCGCGTCTCATGGAGTGGATAACAATCGCTGTGGTCATTATCGTGGTGTTAATCATAGCCGCGTTCTATCGGCGCGCGCAATGGAATCGCAGATACGAGAGCAGCATATTCGGATATTTTGTGAACCAACAGCACGCGGGCGCAATATTCCCGCAAACGGGCGAGCCGCTGACGCTCACGCTTATCGCGGGACGCTATTGCGCGAGCGCGGTCGATGATAAAACGGGCACCCTCGCGCCGCGCGCGTTCGCGGAATTCGGCGGGCGCTACATCGTGATTCCCGAGCTCAATTCCGCGCTCGCCGATGTGATTCCCAGTAACACTCGCGCGACGCGCATACAGCGCGCGTCGCTTACTCTATTCGCGACTGAAACGCCTGATGCGGATATCGTGCCCACGGGCGCGGGAGCGACGCTTCGATTGGTCGCGACGATCGACGATGAGACTAAAATGCCGACCATTATCCTCGGCGAGGCCGCATCCGCGAATGCCGTGTGGGAGTTCAATTCCGTCGAGGTCACGGCGCGCACCCGCGCGCGCAAACTATTCGGATATAGCAACGCAGCGTTCGCCGAAATGCCAGATAAATTCCCATCGTGGGCGGAGGCGCATCCCGAATTCGCTCGCGCGCTCGCGGCAGGCGAATTCCGCGCGACGCTGAAAAATCATAAATACCCCGAGCTACAATACCCAAATGAATTCGTGCGGATGAAGCGCTGGGGGCGCGTCGGGATCATCCTCGTTCCCTCGGCGGGATCAGCGGCGGAGCTATCGGATCCGCAGATCCTCCTCGCGCCAACATCAACCGAAATGGTATTCCGCGCGTTTAGCATGCGCCCGTCCGCGATCAACAGAGAGACCGGGCGCGTCGAGGGATATACGCAGTTGGTCGCGACGAATGGCGCGGCGACTGAATTCTCGAAAATGATCATTGATACGGACGCCGCGCGCTGGAAACTCGTTCTTGCGTGAATGCACGCACTCGCGCATTCGCGCCCGCGCGCTCCCCGCGTTCACTATCTTTTTTTTGCGCGCGCTCGCGGACCAACACAATCGCGCGCGCGATATACCGATGGCGAATGATCCACCGCGCGAGAGAGCGCTATGTTTCGCGTTCTTGCGCGCGCGCATCGCGGGAACGTCCGATGAGATAGAGAATCTCGATCGCGCGATATGCGCGCTATTCTATTCGAATCAGCGCGCGCTGCGGCGCGACGCCATCGCGCGATTGATGCTCAATATCTTCTTCGAGTATGTTTGCGCGCGCGATTTATGGGCGCGCGTGGTTCGCGATTGCGCATCCATCGCATGCACAGCAACACCAAAACAGGAGCGCATAACTCTCGCGCGCGATTTGCTGCGCGCGTTTCTCGCGTGCGATGACTGGTTGCCGGCCATTTCGATCGCGAATCGCGCTGGCGTCGGTACGCTCGACGACGCGCGCATGGCCAGCGCATTCGCTGGTGCGCCACCGCGTTTTGTTGTTTGTGACGACGCGACCGCGTGCAATGCGACTCTATTCTCGATGGTTTATTGCGAATGCGCGCGCGATGATGACACGCAAGCGCGCGCCGACCAGCGCGCGGATGCTGTTCACTCCGCGGCAACGCTCGATCGCGCGCACGCCGTTATCATTGCGCGATGCACGCCGCGATTGCGCGCGTTTTTACAACATCATGCGCGCGCCGATATCAATGCGCAACCATTCTCGCGCAACGGTGCCGCCGCGAACGCGATACGCGCCGCGATCGCACGCATTGACGGTGTAAGCGCGGACGTTGAGCGCGCGCTCGAGTTCGCGCAGGAGGAGAGTCCATTCCGCACGGATGATGTCGCGCGCGCGGCAATATGCGATTCGCGACACATTTTCGCGCGCGGACCGTTTCGATCGTCCGCCGATGCGCAATCCGCGATGAACATATGGCGATTACGTTGCGCGCTGCGGGTTTCACCGCATGCGGATCGATGCTGGCTCGAATCACGCGCGGGCGCGCTGTTCATCGTTCGCGAGTGCAAAGCGAGTGCGCGCCGCAAACAGGATCGCGTCGTGGCGCGCGAATTACGAGCGTGCAGCGCCGCGCTGATTGATTTCGCGATCGAGTGCTTGTGGCGATACGTCGCGGGATTCAGCGCCGCGGAAGTGTGGTTTGATGGCGCGCGCGCGTTTTTGCTGCGCGAATATCCACTCGCAACAGTGCGCGCGCCGCCGCGGCGCATTCACCCCGCGATCGCGTTAATTATCGAGGAAAATCGATCCGCGATCGCGCAACGCGTTTCGCATTGGCAGCGCGAGATTATATCCGTGGCGCGCATCGAGAATGCTCTTTTAGTGCGCGATCCAGCGCGAGCGCGCGCGACTGGCATTAGGTGTTGCGCGCTCGCCGAATGCGCAGCCCGCGCCGGCGCGATGATGCGCGATTTTTTATAACAACGCGTGCTCGCAATTGAATATCGCGCGCGACATGAATATAACCTCGCATAATGGAATCACCATCATCACTCACGGCAAGCCGCGAAGTATTGTCATCACTCACGGCAAGCCGCGAAGTATTGTCATCGCCACCTGCGCGCGAAATCGCGGACGCGCCGCCGTCAGCGCCTACGCCGGAAGAAATCGCGATCGTCGAATCGCATGTAGAGGCGAACGTCCAGCGCTCGCTCGATAGCTTCGACGCGTGGAAAGTCATGGGCCCGTTCCGCGGAGATAAACCAGGCGCGCCACCGGATCCCGCAAAATGTACGC
>JALOCE010000058.1 GCA_023227925.1 Candidatus Omnitrophota bacterium | reverse complement strand
GAAACCGGCATACGCGCGGCTGACGTTGCGCCTGTGGGCCCAGAGATTGTTATCGTGCGCGAATATTTTCGCGATGTATTGTTCATATTCCCGTTCGCGACGCGCGCGGATGATATTGCGGCGCGCGCGGATGGCCGCGAGATCAGCGAGTGTTGCTGGATGTCGCTCGCGGAGATAGAGCGCGCCGACGCGAGTGAATCAACGAGCGTGCGGCGGCTATTCTCGTGCGTGCGCGCGCTGATGAATGAATGCGCAGAGGTCGCGCGATGATAATACTCGCGCGCGGGTCACCGATGCGAAAAAATGAGGCCGCGCGTGATTGCGCAAGTGCGCGTCCGCGCGCGCCGTCGGGTTAATTTGATTGGGCGCGATTGGATAAGGGGGTGGCGGCGCTGATGAGCGCGGTGTTTTTTTTTTCTGCCGCGCGAATTATACCGTTCCGCCGCACGTCGAGCAGAAATTACCGCCCATATGGTGATGCGCGCGCGATCCCGTGACGCCGCCACTGCGCTCGAAATATTCGCACGCGCGCTCGAAAAAGCACGCGACCGCGATGATGATGATAAATATCAATATCCAGTCGACCGCGGTGACCGGTTTGCTCCGGAATAATTGCGCGACGGTGTCGCTCACTGATGGAATTTCGCCGCCACCGCTCGCGGGCGGCATTGTTGGCGGAATCGCGAGGGAAGGCGGCGCATCGCCTACGCTCGTATTGCCGATAGGAGCGCCGATTAGAGGTGATGATCGCGCATCGGGCGCCGATCGGAACGTGCGATCCGCGAATCGGCGCGCTATTTCCTCATCGGTCGTGAAGCCGCCGTAATCCGTGTTCCCGAATTGAGGGTATGCGAGGGTCATTTCATATATCAATCGCGCGGAAAAATACAGCGAATGGCGAGCGGGCGCCGGCAATTCCTTCTTTTGGTGAGCGACATTCGCCTCGACGATATTCGTGATGCGCTCGAGCGCGGCGGAGGTGGCGGCGGCGCACGCGGTCAGGATGATTGTGCGAGCGATATTTCTCGTCCGCGCGCGCTCATTGATCTCGCGCGCTACGATACGATTCCGCGGATATGGCGCGGCGCGGAATCGCATCCGCGGCGCACGAATTTGCTTTGTTGGCACTGCGCGCTCGCGTTTTCGCGCGTTCCGCGCTTCATCGCGATCGAAAGCTCGCGCCGGGAGACGCGCGCGGGCGTGATTGTTCATGATTGGGTGATCGATGGTAATTTCTGCTCATGGGCGTGCGCAGCGGCATATATCGATGATAATTATCGCGACGCGAAAAAATTCACGCTCGCGCAGAACTTGGCGAGCGCGCGCGCGCAAATAGATGGCGGGCGCGTACGAATGGTGCGGCGCGCCCCGGCGAGAATCGCGATGCAATCTTATGTCGGCGCGGATGGAATCACGCAACAGGCCTTCGCGGACGCGACGGAAGATTTATCGCGCGCGATTGTGTGATGCGCGCTTGCCGTCGCTCGCGCGCGCCATCATGCGCGATCGTCGATAATTGGCAATATCGGTTCCGCTGGATGATGCGCCTTATGCGGGCGCGCGAATGACGTGAATAATTCGCCAGGGCTCGGCGGTACGTTTCGCGCGACGATGGACCGCGAGGGAGTGATCGCGTCGCCCGCATTCGTGCTGGCGCGATCGCACCGTTCGCATTCGCGCCGCAAATACCAAAACACGATGATAGAGATAACGAGGAGGACGATCACACCCCATCCGCGGTGCTCGTTCACCACGCTGCGCGCATAATCGAGCAAGAGAAACGCGTTCAGATAGGTAAGCACGCCCTCAATCGCGCGATGCGACGCGTGATCACACCCGCTTCCATTGGCGCCGCAGAAACCAATCGAGGACATTATGTGGGCGCGTATTCTATATTTCGCGCGCAAAGGAATATGGTCGCGACTATTTGCACGCACGCATCGGCGCGATCGGGGCGCACGCGCCGGTAATTTCGCGCCTCGGGGTGGGCGTCGAAATTAAATAGCGTGGCAAGATGTACATACGCGCGGCGCGCCTGTTTTTTTCGCTCAGCGTAAGTCGCGACGCGCGGCTCGTGAAGAATAATTTGCGCGAGCGCGTTCTTCTTCGATCCGCTGATGAGATGGACGGCGCGCGCGGGCGCGATCGCGCTAAAATAGAGCACCAGTTGCGCCTCGATCGTCTGATTTGTATCATGCACGCCGCGACGCGCGCGGCACTTGCGCGGCTGTCGCTCGATAACAACAATCGCGCGCGCGATATCGATTCCTGCGCAAATGCGCGCGACTGTTGCCGCGAGGCGGCGCGCGCGCTCGGTTTCGGCGATATTCTCGATGGGCGCGCCGAGAACATCTTCGACCCCGCCTGCGCGCAGGGCGAGAACATCGCGCGGCGCGAGCGTTTGTGGGCACAATATCGCGCCTCGCGGATTATATCCGAGAACGCACCATCCTAGCGTGCGGTATGCGCAATCGAATCCTAAAAACGTGTATTCGTCAGTCGCGTGCGCCGCGCGCATTTTAATCCTCTTCGATGAATATAATAGATGGCGACGGATCAAAAGGACGTATTCGGGCTCGGCGGGCTTGCCAATCCGAACTACGCTGTGCCGCAAGCGCGCACGATCGAGCGCGGATTCTATGCCGGCGGTGACGCGCCGCGCGGCATGGATGAACCAGAGGCACCCGCGAGCGAGGATGAATTGCGCAAACGCTTCGATGAGATAGAGAAAAATATCGGCTGCCGCATTTTCGATCGCGCGCAGCCAGCTGAGAGTGATGACAATACTCCGCGCGCGAGCGATGACGCGCGATCCGAGGCGCGCGATCCCGACTTTGCGGATCGCGATGGAAGCGCGCGCGCGCCGGCGCCTCCCGCAAGTGGAAATGCTCGCGAAGAGGGGGCACCGTCACGCGATGCGTATCCTCTCGGGACACCTCATCGCCCAATCATGATGAGCGCGGAGGGCGCGCACCATACAGAGGAAGCATTTAAGCGCGATAAATTAACCAGCGCGCTCAGCGCGTTGTCCATCGGCACGGACGGCTTTCTCGATGCGGATCGCGAGCGCGATCATAAGCTGGTCGCGATCGAGGAAATAGAGGATCTGCGCGCGCTATTCGCGGAAGATGGCGAAGATGTGTCGCGGATAGTCGTCCCGACGCCGGATGATTCACTCGAGACGATTGAGAGCACGCGCAAGATTCTGCGGCGCCACAACGATCGCAGGCGCTTCGGAACGCTCGCGGACGAGTGTATTATGCTCGCCGCGACGAGCTTGGAAACGCTATGCGATGGTGAGCGCGATTGGCTGGGATTCCGCCCGGATTTGCGCGGGTGGTCGGGTCACGTGCGCTCAAAACTGCGGCGCATGCACCACGATACATCGCAAATCGCGAGCAGCGTGATGAACGACTATAATATCGGCCCCGGGATGCGTCTCATGCTTGAGCTCGTGCCGAATTTAATCATGTTCGCGCACGCGAAGGCGACCAAAAAGGCGGGCGCGAGCGCGACTTCCGCGGGCGATGACGCTGATTTCGAGGGCGCGGTCCATAGGCTGCGCGACAAATAATGCGCGAAGCGAGGTGCGCGAAGCGAGGTGCGCGAAGTGAGGAGCGAGGAGCGAGCCGCGAGGAGCGAGCCGCGCGCGCTCGCGCAAATTGAATCTAAATATAGCAGTCATAACAGCGCGAGCGCGCGATGGCAGACGAGGATATATTCGCGTGTATTAATCGCGTGGTGTCGCGCGGACCAACCGCGGATGAACTGCGCGCTGCGACGGAAAGCGCGGTGCGCGCGGATGAAACCGAGAGCGCGCCACGCGACGCGCGCGCGGCGACTGGTTTCGCACCAATATGCGCGCCGCGCGCTCATCCTCGCATAGCGGATCCATCGGTGGAGTCATTTTTATCGGACGATGAAATCGCGCGCTACGAGCGCGATATAAGCGAAATCGCGCCCAGCGCGGCGGCGGGCTCGCTACCATTCGAGAATATCGTGCCGACGACATTCGGATTGAGCGGCGCGCTTTCGGGCGTGATGTTCAATGAGAGCACGATTATGCCCGCGATCGCGCGCGCGATGCGCTTCCCATGTATCCGCGCGGTCTGTAATTACGGCGACCACGCGAGCGATGATTTTGCGCGATTGGTGCGCGAGGGACGCATTGATCTCGCACCCGTGGAGAAAGCCGCGCGTGCGCGCGCGAAAAAAGCAGCGCGCGCGTGCGCGAGACCGCGCAAAATACAGGGTAACGGGACGTGTTTTAATTCGTCGGTGCTATTCTGGATATACTCGGAGGCGCATCGCTCGGTATATAAGATTCGCCTATTCCGCACCGGAAAATTCGGGCTGCCAGGGACGAAGCCCGAGATGATTCGCGATATTCTGCGCCTATGCCGCGATTCCTTCATCCCCATGCTGCGCGATATTCTTTCGCCGTCCGCGGGGCCCGCGATCGCGCTCACGTCGATATCCTCGATCATGAAGAATTATAAATGGCGGCGCATCATGCCCGAGGGCGCCGTGCTTAATTTATCGGCGATTTCGGAGCGCATCCGCGCGGATTCACGCGCGCGATTCGCCAGTGCGGGGCCGTCGCCCGCGAGTGCGAGCGTGGCCGCGAACGCGGCTGCGAGCGCGCCAGTTATTACGCGCGCGCTGCCATACGCGGTGAGTTACGTGCAATATGGCATTTGCGACGCGAAACTCTCGGTCAAATTCAATACGCCGGCGCAGGCGCGCACGGATAAGACGATCAAGGTCAACGTGTTCCCGAGCGGCAAGATCAATATCCTTGGCGCGCATGACTCGTCCATCACAAAAAATATATGCGACTATCTGGTCGCAGTGATAACGGACGATATGATCGTCGCGCGCGAGGGTGGCGCGAGCGGCGATGAAATGGAAGAGAGCGATCCGGAATGTGAGTATTCTGACGGCGACGCGCAGTAAAGCGCGCGCGGTGGCGGCGGCGGCAGCCGCGGCGGCTCAGATTACGCCCTGATCGATGAAGAAATTGAGGACCATATATCCCACCACGAGCACCAGCCCTTGAATAACGGTCCCGTACGGCGTCGCGAGCCCGCGATCGTCGATCGCGCCGCTCATTTTTTTGAGCAGCAGGCTCGCGAATACGTCCGACGTGATCAGGATGAAAAGCAGGAATAGGAACGCGAGCGATTTATATTTGATGCTGTACATTGCCTCGACGACCATCGTGAGCAGTGTTTTGCGCGCGGCGGTGTCGGCGCCACCAATTTCACTATCGCCCACGATAAGGGGCGCAGAATCATCATCGCGCGGTGCGCCATGTGTGCGTGACATTATATGATCACGGCTGAATTTCGGATTTCCTGACGATAAGGACCTCGCTCGCGCGGCGCGTAAAATCCGCGAATGGCGAGCGCGACTCGGGTGCGTATCCGCGCGCGGTGATATACGCGTATTTTAGCGGGTTGCGTAGGTCAGCGGCGAGTATTTGCGCGAGCGTTTCGAGGCGTGAGCGTATAATGAGGCGCCCCGCAGCATTACAGTGCGGCGCGGCTGTAGGCGTTGGCGCGCACGGCGCAATAATCGCGGGGACGCGCGAAATAGGTTCCGCTTCATCATCGCGCGCGACAAATGGCTCCATTATTTGCTCGATCCACTGCGCGAGAGATTGCGCGTCGGCGCTGTCGGGCGTGACAATGCGCGATTGAAGTTCGGCGCGATCGGCGTCGAGTGTCGCGGATTCGAGCGCGCGCGCTGCGGCGGAGCTATGCTTCGCGCGAATGAGGCCTGATGCAATCGCGAGATCATGCTTTGTGAGCGGCGGATCCATCGCGCGAAGAGCATCGCGGCGCGCGCTTGCTGGTGTGCGCGCTGACACCGCGTCGATTATTTGCCCACGCGCGCGCGTGTTCCGCAATGTCGCGACGTGTGCCATAAACTGAACGCAAAATAGCTCGTATTCCCAGTATGGATAGAGCTGGCGCGCGGCTTCTTCACCAATGCGCGCGACGACATCCGCAGAATCGCCATCGGGCGCGAATGTGCGCGTCGCCAGAGAGCGCGCGTGCACGCGCGGATCAACGGTGAGAGTTATCGCGCGCGACGTATCGCCATCACTCACGCTAACGCGCGGAGTATTACCATCACTCACGCTAACGCGCGGAGTATTACCATCACTCGCGCTAACGCGCGGAGTATTACCATCACTCACGCTAACGCGCGGAGTATTACCATCACTCGCGCTAACGCGCGGAGTATTACCATCACTCGCGCTAACGCGCGGAGTATTACCATCACTCGCGCTAACGCGCGGAGTATTACCATCACTCACGCTCGCGCTAGCATCGCGCACGTCGAAATATGACAGCATTTTCACGCCCGCGACCACGATAAACGCGATCTCGCTATCGCCGACGCGAACGCGCGCGCCGATGTTCAGTTTCGCGTATGGCAGTCGCGCGCCGATAATGTAATTGTTGATCGCCGTGATCGCGCGCTCGTTCGCGTGCGCTGTAATGTCGCGGTCATCGAGGGAATCAGGCGCGGTATCCTCGTCCGGCTGTTTTTGCGCTGGACTATACACGATGGGAACGTATGCGCGCGGCGGCGCAGCGCTTTTTTTTCGCGCGCGCTGCTCGAGAAGAACCGCATAGCACAATCCGCGCAGCCCGATATATAATTTGCGGATCGCGTATGCGCCGGTTGCGCGGCAAAATTCGCGCATTAGCATGAGATTCGGTTGTTTCGCGCGGCGCGCTTCGAATCCGAGCACTATTTGATCGATAATCGCGACGCACTCGGGAATGAGCTCGCGCTCCGCAACGCTCCCGTCGCGCGCGAAATCCTCGGGGTGAATCGCGAGAACAGGATTAGCGACGCCGTCGCCGTCGATGACCGCGAAACCATGACGCGCGCCGCGCGGGGATGATGCGCGCGATAGAATGATGCGCATATCTCGTAATTGCGTGGGCGCGTCCGGAGGCGCGGGATTGTCGCTCGCGCGCGCTGGTGCTGTGAGAAGATATATCATTTCGATGCCGAATGCCGCGCGCGCGCAATCAGTGATAACCGCGCGCATAAATTCGGCGGTGCCCTCGGGAAACACCTGCGCGCGATCGGTCGCGAGAGACGCAATATAGCCCGCGAATGCGCGCCGCGATGAAAAATACGTCGCCGCGCGCCCGCCCGCGATTGTATCGAAGCCGATGATGCCTTTTTCGAGCGCGCGCGCAATCTCGCCAATGAATTGCGCGATTGATAACCCGAGCGCGGCGCGGATGGTGTGAATAATACTATGCCCAGGCGGAACGCCGAATATAAGGAGCTGCGCGCCAGGATGACGCGCGGAAACTGCGCGATTGAGCGTGTCGCGCAGATAACCCGCGGGTAGATGCGAGAGACGACCCTCGGGCAAATCCTTGCCGAACGACATTACATATCCGATCGGCGATTCGGTGATGTGCGCGATATTATATTCGTGTTTTTCGAGACACACGCGCTCGATCGCGGCGTGTTTGGAACCCGCGCCGGGTTTCATTTTGCCGCAGCATGGGATGCAATAGCCCTTCGGATGCGCGTCGACGATAAAATTAAGATGCGGATACGCCGCGTCGGGGCATGCGTAATATGCGGGGCGCCGCGTCGTGAAATTCCAATAGCGCGTGAGTCCGCGCGCGCGATCGGGATTACCTTTGCGCGCGGCGATTTCGCGGTCGGAATAGAGAAGCGGTTGTTTTCCGCGCTGGCAACGCACGGAATACACGTGCGGCGCGCCGTGTTTTTTGAGATTATAGAGCACGGGATCGATTTCCTGGAGGCGGCGCAAGCGCCGGCGCTCACCGTGGCGCGATGCGTCCAGCGCGCCTGCATCGTCAGGTGCGCCGCGGATATGATCGCGCTCGAAATTCGATATGAACGCGCCGAGGTATTGCTCGAAAATATCGAGCTCGCTATCATAGATATCGCGCACGTCGAAGCATACATCGGTCGCGCGGTGCGTGATGCGGACGACGCGGCCCGCGAAATTCTGCGCCCATTTCTGCCGCATCGCGCTGACCGAGAGATAGGCGTAGTGATTGGAATCCGCGATGCCGGCGGCAGATAAGCGATAATCAAGCTGCGTCATATCGATCGCGGACATTCCGCGCGCGAACGTAAAACTGAACGTATCCTTCGTCGTTTGGCGCGGCATCGCGATTCCCGCGCGCATGTACGGGTGCCACATATCGCAGAGCTCGCGGAACGCTTTTGGCGTAATTGTGCGGCGATAGCGGACCGAAATAGATAGCGCGCGCACGTTGAGATTATCCTCGGTTATGGGCGTGAGTACGCGCGCGAACGCGCTGCCCGCGAGTTCTGCGATGGCGCGCGCTGAATGCTGCGCAAAATGATCAACCATGCGCGCGTAATCGATATCATCTTCCTCGCGCCACTGCGAATGATAGGATACGGATCCGCTCGCGCGAATGATAATAAACAGCGGCGAAATGGGAGTTGCGCGCGGTAAATACGTGATGAGCACGCCGGGCTCGGTGCCAAGCGATGGAATATGGCCGGTCCATCGCGCGGCGGCGGGCGCGGCACCATAATCGCTCGGTTTTATGGTAATAACGCGCCCTGACGCGACGCGTTGCGCGCTCATTAATTCGGAGTGCTTAAATATTTTATGCCCGTATAAGCGCTGCGCGCCTCGGCGATCGCGCCCGGTCGCCGCTGTGTCCAAAATAGCGCGCACGTCGATGAGAGTCGCGGAGCACACGATCGACTCGAAGAAATCATGGAGATTTACGACACGCGCGCCTTGCGGAATCGCGAGGTTGCGCGCTGTAACGTGCGCGCTTGTGATCGCGTGATCGAGATCGCGATGCGACCGCGCGGCATGCGCGCGCGCGTCCGCGCTTATTTCGCACTGCGAAAGAACAGCGGCGCGGATCGACGACCACGGAGGCGCGAGATCGGGGAAGCGATCAACCATTTCACCCTCGTTCGCGATATATGTGCCAAAACACTCGCGCGTGAGCATCGGGAAGTATTTCACGATGAAGCCGTAATACAGCAGCTCGAATTGGTAATCGTCGCCGAGCGCGGCGCGGATATGCTCGATACGCGGAACGATCCAGTTCGCGATATCGAGAACGATGAAGAAATCGCGGTCGCGTGCGCTGGTGGCGTCGGCGATGGTCGTGATATGGTCGCGCGCTTCGACGCGCAAATCGTCGCGCGCGTCATAAATCGCGCGGTCGATTGGGATATCGAATAGCTCGAGCGCGCGCGAGCCTTCGGGGCGCGCGCAATAGAGATCGCGAAAATCGGCAATATGTGGGCCCGCGGTTGATATCGTGTATGATATGGTGCTGCGCGGATCGGGCTCGGAATGGATCGCGACGAGGTGCTGGCGATAAATGGGGATGCGCGTTTGGACGAATATCTTGCGCTTGACGTCCATAAATGAGTCCTCGGGGAACATCTGCACGTCCGGGACGAACGTTATTCCGCCGGGCGCGAATTGGGGCGGGATATCTATTTGCGCGCGCGCGCTGCGATCGCGATGCGCTCGCGCGGATTGTTCATCGCGCGTGGCGTCTTCTTCGTCGAGCATTCTCTCGATCGCGATTAATTCTTCATCGTCAGTGACGCGCGCGACGGCGGAACCCTCGCGGGGGCGCTGATAATCTGGTTGTGTGACCTGAAGGAACTGCGCCCATGCGGGCGCGCCCGCGCATTGCTGGATGATGCTGTGCACGTTCATCGCGAGATCAATCCCGAGCATATCGCGAACATCGTCGGCGCCGTAATAATCGCGCAACCGCGCGGAATCGCACGCGTCGCGCGTCTGCTCTGAATCGGGTCCGCTGGCGGCAATGGCGGCGGCGACGCGAGCGACAGCGTCGCGAATATATCGGGGAATACCATCGGAACCGACGAAGCAAAACGTATGCGCGCTCGGTGGTGTGCCGCTGGCGGCGCGTTGTGGTCCCGATAGCCACACCACGCGCACGGGTGCAAACGCGCCCGCGTCATTGACATCAGCGCGGCTCATTTTCGCGCGAATCTATATAAAAGCGGGCGATGATCGGTGGCTGGGTTGTCGCGATTGTCGCGGTGATAGCGATCATAATAGCGTACGCGATTGCGCGACGCGCGCGCACGAGCCAATATGTTGTACGCGGAATGATCGTCAATGTGATGAGCGATCGCGCTGATTCGGGCGCAGCGGTCGCGGTAATGCGCGAGTGTAATGGGCGAATGGTGAAATTATTGGATCATCTGCGGCGCAAATATAAGATCGGTGCTACCGACGCGGAATGCGAGCACGAGTGCGCGCTGTGGATCGAGCGCAACCGAGAGACGCGCGAGATCGTGCGCCATTTGCTGCGCGATTTCAATTACGAGGCGATATATGAGCATCGGCCGCGCGCCGGCTCGCAAAACGTCGCGTATTCCATCGGGAAAGGGCGCACGATAATGCTTTGCTTGCGCGACGCGAATCGCGTCGTTGATGTGGGGGTGCTCATGTTCGTCGTGCTGCATGAGGCGGCGCATATCGCGAATTACAATGAATGGGGTCACGGCGAGCGTTTCTGGAGCATTTTCAAGTATCTACTCGCGGAGGCGGTCGCGGTCGGGGTTTACGTGCCCGAGGATTACGCGCGCGCGCCGCGTGATTACTGCGGGTTCAATTTGAACCACAATCCTCTATTCGATGCGCGGATTGAGGCAATGGCCGCGCCCGCGTGATTGATGATAATACTCGCGCGCGAAGGTCGCGGAGCGGCGGCTGCGCGGGTTCTTTTTTCGCGCGGGCGCGCTGGCGCAATCGCAACGCGCCGCTGAGAGTATACCGCTAGATTTGAATCGTGCCGCGGTCGAATACGTGAATGATACGCAGCAGCGATATTGGTAGTTGCGCGCGCCGCGCGGACTTTATCGATGGATCGATCGAGGAAGCACTCGCGGGACGCGAGCCGCTATTATTCTTGCCGTGCGATATTTCGGACGCGGATTTATGGTCATATGGGCGCGCGTCGTATGATTTGCGCATGTACGGGACGCTCGCGAATGGCGAGAAAGCGTGCGTTCGCGTCGATGACGCGCCCGTGTATTTCGATGTGGACGCCAGCGCGGGATGCCCGGATTGGCAGATCGAGAATCCAGAGAGCGCGACGGGCACTGCGGCGGCGGTTGTGCGGCGCGCGGAAATAGACGGCATCGCGATGATGCGCGCGCGATTTGATGAGCGCCATGGGGTCGTTGAGATGCGCGCGGTGTGGCAATATCCAATGCACGGGTTTACGCTCGCGAAACACCTCTATATTCGCGTGATATTCGCGTCGCTCAACAAGCGCAATGAATGCCTGCGCGGGATGCGCTTCATAGCGGCTGATTTACTCGAGAAATGTCCCAACGCGATCGCGCACGATGATATGGGTTCATACAAGAGCCCATCGTATTTCAACGCGCTCGCGCGCGAATATCATTTCGCGACCGCTGGATGGAATCAATTGACGCGATGGCGATCGCATTCGCGCGTGAGCGATGGTAATACTTCGCGCGCGAGTGCGGAGTATTGCGGTACGTATCATGAATTCGTCGTGTCCATCGCGGATATTCACGCCGCGGAGGCGCCGCGCGACGCTGCGGAGGAATCCGCGCGGCTGCACGATCGCACCCTCATCGAGAGCTGGGATATTGAGGTCGAAAATGAGGTCGATAGCGGCGATATTCCCGAAGTGGGCGGCGCGTACACGATAACGACGATAAGCCTGGTTTATTCCTTCGCGTGGAGTGAGACGCCGCTCGTTTGCTATGTTCTCACGCTATATCCATCGGCGCCGGCGCGCGCGGAAGATTTCGCGATGCGGACGCACTTCATCGCGTGCGCGGACGAGCGCGATCTGCTAATCACGCGCGCGCGCGTGTCGCAGAGGATGATGCCTGATATTCGGATAGCATTCAATGGTGCGTGCTTCGATTGGAAGCTATTCAACGACAAGGTCGTGCGCTACGACGCGCAACGCGACGTTCTTCGATGCATGGATTTGCGCTGGTGCGCGGGCGCAATGGACGACGCGCGAGAATTGGAGCGCGCGCGAAAAGCATACGGCGAGCGT
>JALOCE010000057.1 GCA_023227925.1 Candidatus Omnitrophota bacterium | reverse complement strand
CTGCCTTTTTTTAAGGCAGGATTTTCCTCAAGAGATATATTTCCCGATCTGGGTGACCCTGATTGTCATCAGCAGGGATGTGTTGATCCTGTTGGGCGCGGTAGTTATTTTTATGGTGAAACAGAACCTCAATGTTTCTCCTACGATTTGGGGCAAGCTTACTACGACTTTCCAGATGTTTGCCGTGATTGGCGTGCTTTTACAGTTGAGTTTTTCGCCCGTCTTGTGGTGGTTAGCGGTGATCTTTACCATTATTTCCGGTGTCGATTATATAATGAAAGGGTTCAAAATCCTCTATGCTGTGGACAATTCTCGCAATAATCATTAGTTATCTTTTAGGCTCCATACCTACTGCTTATATCTACGGCAGGGTATTTAAAAAAATAGATATTCGCAAGCTCGGCTCCGGTAACGTAGGCGCGACTAATGCCCTGCGCGTTTTAGGGAAGAGGGCAGGTATAATCGTATTGTTGCTGGATATCCTGAAAGGTTCCATAGCGGTAGTTTTTTTAGGAGACCTTCTGGCGCCGAAGATGATTATTTCGGATGAGGCAGCGCGTGTTATCCTGGGCCTGGCCTGTATTTCGGGGCACAACTGGACAATATTTTTAAATTTTAAAGGCGGTAAGGGCGTAGCCACAACTTTCGGCGTGCTCTTGGGATTAGCGCTGAGGATAGCCGGATTGAAAATGGTTTTGCTCCTGGCAATTTTAACCTGGCTTTCGGTATTTATTATCTCGAGGATTGTTTCGCTTGCCTCGGTAGTTACCGCCATAGGCTTACCTTTATATGCGCTACTTTTCAAGGTATCTTTTCCCGTAGTATTATTGAGTTCTATCCTGTCTATATTCCTTATTCTGCGCCACAGATCAAACCTCAAGAGGCTCTTGCAGGGTAAGGAACCGCAGCTTGATTTCCGAAAGAAACCGCTTTCTTAAAACCCCCTTATTGCATTGAAAATACCGAAGTTAGGATGTTATACTCCTTTTAAAAGGAGTATAAAAATTGAAAGACCTGATTTTTAAAAATTTGACTTCGGCAGACAGAAAAAGGCGGGTTATCTCGACATCTGAAGTCGCGGATAGCCAGGGCATACGTAGTATTGTGCGCCGCCATTTTGTTTATATGATCAAAGAAGCGCATGCCGGACGGATTCAGGAGCCCGGCTCTCAGGTATATGTAATAAAAGAGCGCAATACCAGAGATAAGATAGAGAGTTTTTTCTGCAGGGTAAAAGGGCATATGTATATAAATAATAGCGAAAAATTATTCTTACTTTATTTTTCGCATTCTTTAAAAATCAAGCTTGCCGTCATACCGGAAAATGCAGAAGTAGGGCTTAACAAAGGCCTTTAAAAAATAATTTATAATTTAGCAGGTATCTAAAATAAAGCCGATTGTTTTTGATGATCGGCTTTTTTATTTCCTTGACACAATTTTAAAATATGATGTATAATGAATAAAATTATCGATTATGAGAAAAAAACTTCATTTCGTAGTATTACTGACAGGGATAATTTTATTTACCTCTGGATCCAACAATCCGGCTTTCGCTGCTTCGACCCCTGCGGCAGTAGAATATCTCTGCCAGTCAGGGGTCGATTTATATAATCAGGGTAAATATGATGAGGCCGTCTATGAATTCCGGAGGGCCTTGATACTGGATCCCGGCAATAAGATCGCCGGAAAATATATAAGCGATATCAAAGAAGGAAATGCCCCAAAAGAATATTCCCGCCGCGATATGGCAATGGATAATGCCTTAAGCGCGCCCGCCAAAATTACCTCAGAAAAAAAATTTGTAGTGGCCAGGGTGATAAGCCAACCGCAAATAATGCTTTCGCGCGATGAAGTAATGAATGAAACACTCATTGCCTCCCAAGCGCCAGAGCCCATGCCGGTTAGCCCTGAAGAGATCGCTATGGAAGAGGAATATCAGAGCGAAGAAACACCCCGGCAAAAAAAGCCCATAGACCAATATATAATCCAGGAGATAAAAGATAAGACCGGGTTAAAGGTAAGCGGGAAGGCGCAGGCAGGTTTCGGAGTGACTTCGGATGCCTTTATCTGGAAGCGGGCTAATTTCGATTTAAATGAAAAATATAAGAGTTGGCGCTTGAGTTCTGACGCGGCCTTTAACCGCCACTTCAATACCTATGACCCAAGGATCTATGATTCATTAGATATAAATTTAGATACGGAAAATAAAGAAGGTCTTAATTTACACACCGATATTACCACCGATCCCTGGAGCTTTGTCGGCAAGAGCGATAAGGTCACGGTTACCGGCGCCAACGGCGACACCGCGGAATTACAGATGTATTATTGGTCGAATACGGGTTACGTTCTGAATAATACAGTCTATACTTCCCGCAGGGGCGATACCTTTGGGATCCCGGAGTTAAAAGTAAGAAGCGGGGAGACCGACGCTTTTACTGCCACCTCTTACCGTTATAAAACCACTTTTAATGTTCCTGCCATGAAGATCACGCGCCAGTTTCAGCCATTCCGCGAATTGTGGCTTGATTATAATGTAGATGACCAGCTAAAGCTCAGGGCATTTCCTATCGGGTATCAGGACCAGGCTTATTCTTCGGATGATCCTTTGGGGATAACTAACCATCGTATATGGTGGCAGGATAGTATGTGGCTGCGCAGGTATACTCCCGGCATTTATAATTCAGCTGACACAACCCGCAGTTATACCAAGGGCCGTTGGGATGATACACTCTCATTCATAACTAAAGATTCTACCGGAAAATATTTGACTGCTTTAAGAGGGGCTGCCTTTAGCATCCAGCCGCAGGAGCAGACTTCGTTCGATACTACCATTGCGACACCCAAGGATCTCTGGCAGGATTATGCCCAGGTAGATAATATTTCCGCTGCCAGCCGCCTGAAACATAAAGTAGCTGATAATTTCGCGGTCGGAGGGACTTTTACCAGCCGCAGCGGATTTATCACTGATCCGAGCCAAAAGCTAGACAGCCAGAATCTTGTTTATGGCATGGACTTGGGTTATGAGATATCCAAGGGGTTGAAGGTCCAGGCAGAGATCTTATCTTCCCGGTCATTTTATGATGTCAATAACTCTGAATATGAAACTGATTCTCAGGGGAACGCCTATTATTTTTCTTTTATCAGCCGTTACCCCAAAGAGAGCATTATGGATTTAAAATATGGCTATGACGAGATAGCGATGAGCAAAGAAGAGGATATCCTGGCAAAAAGCAAGTTTTATGCCGTGCGTATGGACAAAGGCTTTGATTCATCGCTCTCTAATTTCCACAATTCGCGCCAGGATGTATTCTGGTCAAGGCATATACATTTTCGTAAGCCTTTTGCATACTATGATGGCAGTATGCAGGGGCCTACTACTAAGTGGGATGAGTTGAATGCCACAAGGATCGGAGACGGTATTGACGCAGGCCGGAGTGTTTTGGGTTTTCGCTTTGAGTTTCTCTTGAGAGATAAATTTTCAAACCTTTTCGATGTGCGCAATGTCCATGATACGCGGGGAAAGTTCGTGGAAAACGTGGCGCGCGATGAAGCTACGATAGCGCTGACCGATAAATTGACTGCCAAGGCTTTCGGCCTTTACCAGAGAATGCCCAGGACCCAGGGCGGGATAGATCCTTTTGTTTATGACGGCAATACGGGCGAATTTTTTCTTAATTCAACAGTCAAGGACGATATGAACGCTTCGCTTAAAACCGGTTCTTTGGGTTTAAGCTATGATTTCTTTGATTGGTTGAGCATAAACGGCATATATGAACGGACGAATGATTATACCCTGGCTTACGGGGATTTCCCGAGGAATACCTTAAGAAACGATACCTCACTTTACGGCAGCTATTATCAGAATAATAAGCTTTATCGTTATATCACGCCTTTTCTTAATGACCAGCAGTATTTTCCGCAGGCGCCTTATTCATTCTTCAATGTTTTTAAGTGCGGCTTGAAATTGGCGCCGCTTAATAATATGGAAGTATACCTTGATTATACGCGCAATGAATTTGAAGCCGCATCCTATAATTCTGATAACATGAACCATATCGGCTTGGAGATCGGTTATATGCCTACGCCGAAATTGGGGATGGCTTTGAAATATGTATATTCGCGCTGCCAGGATATTGACCGTTTAGGCACAGGCCAGAATTTGGTAGTCGGCCATAATAATTTCTTTGCTGAATTCAGGTACCTGCCTACTAAGGACGATGAGTTCACTCTGCAGTATGGAGAAGGTAATACCAGCAGCATCGGTAACATGGTCTTAGACCCCTACGGGGGAAGCATGCTTACGCTGGATACCCAGCATATCGCCCGCCTTTATTACCGCCGCAAGTTTTAATATTTTTATTCCAGGTAAATATCGATACGTTTAATTTGGCGTGATCTTATTTGTTGCGCGTAAGGCGCGGGGATTGTGCCTGAAGATGAATTTTGCGGATTACCGGAGGCGTCATCAAAAGCTATTTCTTTTATTTTTACCCCATTTTTACCGAAGGTATCTTTTCTTTTCGGATTATGGTAGGTAACAACGATATTCCCTAAAAAGTTAAAAGAATAAATTCCTTTTCTATCGAATAACCAGCCTGCCAAAACAGGAGAGAACTGCAGGTTCAGTTCGCCTCTGTCGTTCAATATAAAAGGCTCTTTACCTAAATTCATCGTTAACCATATGCTTAAGAATTCCGCGGTCGATCCGGAGAGCCGCGCCACAAAACCATTCCCGTGTAAATTCTTATCGGGGAATGCGCTTGAGACCAGGAATGATGAGTTTTCCAGGATGCTGCGGCCGTATTTTTGCGGATTTTGAAACGGGATGAGGACATTTTTAAAATCCTGATAGAATTCTTCGTAAAGGCCGCTCTTTAATGTCTCCAGCAGGTATTTATATTCCATATGCAGCCATATGGATTCATTCTCCAGCCACCCCGGAGTAAATACGCGGCACCTGCCGATCTCTTCCGGCATGCTTTTGAGGGGCGCGGTTACTTTATACATCTTAAGCTCTTTATCATAAAGCAGGCTTGACCTTGTTGCTTTATAGAGCGCTTTTGCGTGTTCAGTGTCTTCGGCAAGCCGCAGGGCATGCATCTGTCCTTCTAGAAAGAAGGGGACCTTTTTCTGGATGAATTTATTCGGTCCCGTCGCTTCATTTATAAAATAGGAATAATAAATATCTTTTTCTTTGTCGCGCGCTTTGGCTATCCCCGCGCCTATTTTTTCCAGCGCGTTATTTAAAATAACGGCTAAATCAGAGGTTTTTATTTCTGTTTCTTTGCCGCTAAAGCCAAGGCGGGTCTTCTGCCGGTAATCTTCTTTAAGAGAATAACTCTTATCCCAATACTGGGGGTCTTTTATTAAGCCATCCAGCGCAACCAGGAAATTATGGATCTCTTCGGTAACGTATATTTTTTCTGTTTTAGTTTTTTCCAAAGAATACTTTATAAATAAGGCGAGCCTTTTCAGTTCGAATGTTTCGCATATGGAGGAGCCAAAGAGCGCAGGCAGGCCGTTTAAGGCATCGAACCAATTGGGTTTGTCTGCTTCCATCTCGATGCCGCATCCGGAAGGATCCAGCGAAGCGAGCTTATTGGCCAAGAGGCAGAGGAGTTTATTTACCAGCGTAGTCTGATAAATTTCGCCTTTTCCATAATCCATCCTTACAATATGGGGCGAGGTATCTCTTTTTTTGATCATTTCTTTCTTGGCGCTGTCCGGATGGATCGCGTGCAGTTGTTTTAAATGCCCGTCCTTGAGTAAGTATTTTTCGCTTCTTGGTTTTACGGTTTCAGTATTATCGTAGAAAGTAAAAACTTTTTTCTCAAAGACAATCTCTTTTAAATTTTCCGGGTAGACCCCTAAATAGCTTTCCAGTAAATCAAGATTGTAAGTCCAGTGGTCGGTCCAGAAACCTTCGCCATGTTCGGCTTCCTGAACTTTTTCGCAGTATGCTATTACAATAGCGAGGAATTCATCGTAGCTGATCTTTGGTTTTATTTTATTCTCTTCCAGGAAGAAGATCATATTGCCCGGGGTGAATGGCTTATCCAGGTAATGGGCGATCTTTAAGGCCTGTTCTTCTGTGGCCATGCCTTTTAGAGCCGAAAATAAAGCTGTTTTATCCTTTACTATGAAACTGGTCCCTTTTATGACCAGGGGATTAAATCCGTCTGCCTGTATGAGATTTAAGAAACTGACGAGGTTTTCTTCTTTTATCTGCGGGTTAAACCAGATGTCGCACCTGCGGTTCTGGTTCATATCGCGGTAATTACCGTTACCCTGGGAAAAATAAGTGGGCTGTATCTGGAATTTATTATAGTCTCTTTCCAGGTCGCCGTGTTTTCTTGAGTAAAGATAGAAGGTCGAATCAGGATTCTCGGGATTAAAGAGCACCGGGTATCCGCCCCGTAATATGTTATCTAAATAAGTCTGTTTAGCGTAAAGATCGAATTCTTTTGAAGAGCTGGACGTATTTATATCCTGTTGCAATCCTTCGATGATAAGCTTATTTTCTTCTTTTTTCCGGGCGATGTACCCGAAAGTAGTGATTTTTGCGATCGATGAGTTCAGTATTTCGCGGCTCGTCATATAGCCGGTCAAAGAATAAAATGTTTTTTCCCCGCGGGGCTTCAGTTTAAGTTTTAGCAGCGAGAAAGCAGAAGGGGTCTTGCTCTTGATTACCTGTTGCGCCGGATAAGCTAAGGTTTTTGCAGCCAGGAAGTTCATCGGGCAGGAGAAATCCGTAACCTCGCCGAATATGTGTTGGGGGTCGACAACAGGTTTTATGATCTTTGGTTTTTCATTATCGAAATGGAAGCTTAAGTAAAAATTTCCTTCTTTTATGTGGATGACTTCCGGCCTGTCGGTCGGGTCAACATCCAGTTTATAGAAGGGCACACCCTTATCGAGGTTTTCTACGTTCATCCAGGCTTCGATAGTGCGGCTTAGTTTCTTCAGGAAAAGGTTGCTGGTGCCGAAGGGCACGATTTGCGGCAGCCCGTCGGCTAATTCTATTTCCTGCGGTTTATTGCTGGAATTTTCAATGGTTACGATCCTTACCAAAGCAGCATAAGAATCATTGGGAATAGTAAAATATTCTACTTTTACCTTGATACCCAAAGACAGGTTGTTTTCTTCTAATTTCAGGCCCCAGGGGCTGATGAGCATCTTATTAGAAAGCTTAAATCCCAGGTTAGTGAAGCCGTTATGGAAGGGTTCGTAGAAGAGCTTTTTTTTGCCGCGGGATATTTTTATGAAAGTGCGGAATCCCTGCAGGGAAGCCAGCTGCCACGACTTGTTTGCCGGGAAGAACTCTAATATGGAATGGTCTTTGTCTTTGGTGCCGAAGCTGGCAATAGCCTGGCCGCGGTTGACATAGAATACCCACATCGGTATGCCGTATTTACCCGCGATGCCGGGGAAGAAATTAGCAAAGGGCTTGGAAAGATTATAGTTCTCCAGCGCGAATTCGCCGTTTGGCTCCAGCCGGTATTTGACTTTTTTCTCTTTCTTGTCAATATTCATATTAAGAATACATTTTACATATTTTATCGGGTTTGTCCATAGAAATCTTGCCTTGCGTATTTATTGACTTTTGAGCCAAAGGGTGTTATGATTAAAAGCTAAAATGGAGGGTCTTTATGGCCATTACCAAAGAAACGGTGGAATATGTTGCGCATCTGGCGCGTATCCAGCTTGAAGAACACGAGTTGGAGAAGCTTTCCGCGCAATTAAAGAGTATCTTGGATTTCATTGACCAGCTGAAAAAATTGGAAGTTTCTAATATAAAGCCCACCAGCCATATCTTGCCTATTAACAATGTCTTAAGAGAAGATACCAGGGGTGAATCTCTGGCAGTTGAAAAAACACTGATGAATGCCCCCCGGAAAGAAGGCAACTTTTTTGTTGTGCCGAAGGTAATCGAATAAAGAAGATTAAAAATGGAACTATATAAGCTGACCGGCCACGAACTACTCAAAAAATTATCCTCTAAAGAGATAACATCCGAGGATATCTCCCTTGCCCTTAAAAAAAGGATCAAAGAAACAGATCCTCGCGTAAAGGCTTATGTGCGCACGGATAAATCCGGCACAGAAGCGAAAAGGATAGAAGCCAGGGATAACAGTGCCTTAAAAGGTATCCCGGTTTCGATAAAAGATAATATCTGCACCGACGGATTGAATACCGAGTGCTCTTCCAGGATTTTAACGGGCTTCAAACCGCCTTATGATGCCACGGTAATTAAAAAATTGAAAGTTTCCGGAGCGTCGATCTTGGATTTAAAGACCAATATGGATGAATTCGCTTTTGGTTCTTCTACGGAGAATTCTTTTTTCGGGCCGACGCGCAATCCCTGGAACCTGGAATGTGTGCCCGGAGGCTCATCCGGCGGTTCTGCCGCGGCAGTGGCTAGCGATGAAGCAATCATGGCCCTGGGTTCTGATACCGGAGGCTCGATCAGGCAACCTGCTTCTTTTTGTGGCGTAGTGGGCTTAAAGCCTACCTATGGCAGGGTCTCGCGTTATGGTTTGATTGCTTTTGCCTCCAGCCTCGACCAGATCGGGCCTATTACGAAAGATACAGAAGACAGCGCATTATTGATGAATATTATTTCCGGCCACGATCCGTTTGATTCTACTTCTGCCTGCGTAGATGTCCCGGATTATACTAAATCTCTCGGGATGGATATTAAGGGATTAAAGATCGCCATTCCTAAAGAATATTTTGTCGAAGGGCTTGACCCCCAGGTAAAAAGCTCGATAGAAGAAGCTATAAATGAATTAAAAAAATTAGGCGCCGAAATCAAAGAAGTCTCTTTACCGCACAGCGAATACGCCGTGCCGGTCTATTATATCATCGCCACTGCCGAAGCCAGCTCAAATTTAGCGCGTTTTGACGGCGTGCAATATGGATTCCGGGCAGAAGATTCCAGGTCTAAAGACGAAAGTAAATTAATCAGTATGTATAAAGATACGCGAGGGCAGGGATTCGGGCAGGAGGCAAAGAGAAGGATAATCCTGGGGACATTCGTGCTTTCTCACGGTTATTACGACGCTTATTATCTTCGCGCTTTAAAAGTGCGCACCTTGATAAAAGAGGATTTTGACGCGGTCTTTAAAGAATTCGATTGTATTGTTACGCCTACTGCTCCTACCGCGGCATTTAAGATAGGCGAGAAAATAGAGGATCCTTTAAGGATGTACCTTTCGGATATTTATACCATTTCGGCAAACTTATCCGGTATCCCGGCTATCTCCGTCCCATGCGGTTTTACAAAGAATGATTTACCCGTAGGTTTGCAAATTTTGGCTAAGCCTTTTGGCGAAGAAACATTGTTCAGGGTGGCTCATACTTATGAGCAGAATACCCCCTGGCATAAAAGAAGGCCAACATTATGAATTACGAGGCAGTTATCGGATTAGAGGTGCACCTGCATTTAAAAACCAAGACCAAGGCTTTTTGCGGCTGCTCTACGGAATTCGGCAACGAGCCGAATTCGCAGGTATGCCCGGTCTGCCTGGGATTCCCGGGTTCTCTACCGGTATTAAATAAAGTTGCCTTGGATTATGCCATCAGAACAGGCCTGGCCTTAAATTGCAAGATCCAGGAGTTTACCAAATTCGACCGGAAGAATTATTTTTATCCTGATCTACCGAAAAATTACCAGATCTCGCAATATGATCTGCCGTTTTCGCGCGACGGTTTCCTAGATATAAATATAGAAGGTAAGCCTAAGCGCATTGGTATAACCCGCGCGCATTTAGAGGAAGACGCCGGAAAGCTGATACATAAAGAAAATACAAGCCTTGTAGATTTTAACCGCACCGGTATCCCGTTATTGGAGATAGTCAGCGAGCCAGATATAAATTCTCCGCAGGAAGCATACGAGTATCTTACCGCGCTAAAAAGCATATTGGAATACCTGGAAGTATCTGATTGCGATATGGAAAAGGGGTCTTTGCGCTGTGACGCGAATATCTCAATCAGGGAAAAAGGCCAGAAGCAATTCGGCACAAAAGCCGAATTAAAGAATATGAATTCTTTTAAAGGCGTAAAGGATGCTTTGCAATTTGAAATAGAGCGCCAGATCGGAGTATTGGAATCCGGAGAGAAAGTAATCCAGGAAACAAGGCTCTGGGATACCAAGGAATTAAAGACCGTTTCCATGCGCACGAAAGAGGAGGCAAAGGATTATCGTTATTTTCCCGAGCCTGACCTGCCGCCTTTTATTATCAGCGTAGAAAAGATCGCCGAGATCAAAAAAAGCATACCGGAATTGCCTAAGGAAAAGATGCTGCGTTTTGTAAAAGAATTTGGCTTATCAGAATATGACGCGGGTATATTAGTTGCCTCGCGCAGGGATAGCGAATACGCCGAAGAATGCCTGAAGGCTTATCCTTCAAAAGATAAAAAGGCAATCGCGAATTGGCTTATCGGGCCGTTACTCTCCGAGGCCAATAACAGGAATTCCAATATCTGCGGGCTTAAAGTTTTGCCTAAGGGTTTATTGGAATTAGTCGGTTTTGTAGATAGGCAGGAGATATCGCATCTTTCTGCCAAAGCTGTTTTGACAGAGATGATCGATAGCGCGAAGGGCGCAAGCGCGATCATAAAAGAAAAAAACTTGATTCAGATTTCCGATACAGGCAGCTTGAATGCCGCAGTAGAAGAAGCCATAAAAGAGAATGCCAAGTCTGTAGCTGATTATAAACAGGGCAAACTTAATGCCCTGATGTTTTTAGTGGGCCAGGTAATGAAGAAGAGCCAGGGCAAGGCCAATCCTAAAGTAGTCCAGGAGATGTTAAAACGGAGGTTAGCTGATGCGTAGAAAAATTATTCTTTTTGCAGTCCTGGGTATAGCGGTATTTATCTTTACCTCGAAGGCGCTCTCCGGAACGGAGAAGAAAGGTAAAGATGATCTCTATCGCCAGGTAGAGCTTTTTTCAGATACGCTGGCGATCATCCAGACAGATTATGTCGATGAGACTAAGCCTAAAGATCTGATCTATGGCGCGTTAAAAGGCATGGTTTCTTCTCTTGACCCGCACAGCCAATTTATGGATCCCGATACGTATAATGAATTAAAAGTCGATACAGAAGGAAAATTCGGCGGCCTGGGCATTGAGATCACCGTAAAGGACGGGCTCCTGACGGTAGTCACCCCCATAGAAGATACCCCTGCCTGGAAGGCGGGAATAAAATCCAATGACAGGATAGTCAAAATTGAAAATGAATTGACGCGGGATATGACCCTTATCGAGGCGGTAAAAAAGATGCGGGGCAAGCCCGGTGAGGCAGTCAACCTTACTATCTTGAGGGAGTCAGAAAAGAAGCTCCTGGAATTTAAGATCATCCGCGGCATCATCAAAGTAAAAGATATAAAAGAAGCCAGGATCCTGGAAGACGGTATCGGTTATATCCGCCTGATAGAATTTACAGAGAATACGCCTGCTGATATGAATACGGCATTGGAAAATTTGACGAAGAATAATATGAATGCCCTTATCCTGGATTTACGCTATAATCCCGGCGGGCTATTGGATGTGGCAGTAAAGGTGACTGAAAGGTTTGTCGAGAAAGGCAAGCTTATTGTTTCGACAAAAGGCCGTAAAGAATCCCAGAATTTAGAATTTATTGCGCAATATCCGCGCCCTATCATTGATCTTCCGATGGTGGTATTGGTCAATGAAGGCTCGGCATCCGGCAGTGAAATAGTCGCAGGTGCATTACAGGATTACAAGCGGGCGATCATCGTCGGGATTAAATCATTCGGTAAAGGGTCTGTGCAGACTATTCTGCCTTTAAGCGATGGTTCGGCGATCAGGCTGACCACCAGCAAATATTATACGCCGCTGGGCAGGGAGATACACGGCAAAGGTGTTATGCCGGACGTCGTAGTTGAAGAAGGCAAGATCGAACTCGCCGATAAAGAAAACGTGCTGAAGGGAAAGCCGCAGGATGTTTTCGAAGAAATAGAAAAGAAAGATAAAGAAGCCAAGGAAGATAAGTCACAGGAATATAAATCCGATAATCAATTGATGCGGGCAGTGGATATCCTTAAGGCAATAAAGATTTATAAAGCAGAGAACAAAACTGATGCCAAGAAAGAAACTAAATAAAAATACGGCTTTCATCCTG
>JALOCE010000056.1 GCA_023227925.1 Candidatus Omnitrophota bacterium | reverse complement strand
GAAGGCTCAAGCCGGCGGGGTATTAGTCAGGGCAGGGCATACTGAAGCAACGATCGATTTAATGCGCTTAGCCGGTTTATATCCCGCAGGCGCAATCTGCGAGATTATGAATGACGACGGCACTATGGCGCGGCTGCCTCAACTTTTAGAATTTTCGAAAAATCATAATTTAAAAATTTGCTCCATAGCCGGGCTTATTGAATACCGCCGGCGTTCGGAGAAACTTATCGAACGGGTCTGCGAGACCCTTCTTCCTACTGAGTTTGGCGAATATAAATTGATTATTTATCGCGATCTTATCAATAAGCAGGCGCATGTGGCGCTTACCATGGGCAGTTGGGCAAATGAACCGATTTTGGTGCGCGTGCATTCCGAGTGCCTGACCGGCGATGTGTTTGGGTCCTTGCGTTGTGATTGCGGCAGGCAGCTTAAAGAGGCAATGCAGATTATCGATAAAGAAAAGAAAGGCGTTATTCTTTATATGAATCAGGAAGGACGCGGCATCGGCTTGGTAGATAAAATACGTGCTTATAGTTTGCAGGATAAGGGCCTGGATACAGTTGAGGCAAATGAGGCCTTAGGCCATAAGCCTGATTTAAGAGACTATGGCATAGGCGCTCAGATTTTAGCGGATCTGGGATTGAAGAGTATCCGGCTCCTGACGAACAATCCCCGTAAGATCGTAGGCTTGGAAGGTTATGGCCTGCGTGTTATCGAACGGGTTCCGTTAGAAGTAGAGCCCAATCCTTTGAATTACCACTACCTGAGGACTAAAAAGAATAAACTGGGCCATAATTTAAGCATAGAGTAAACGGTTTTTAAAAAAGAAGGGGGAAGAAAAATGGTAAAGGTAATAGAGGGGAATTTGATTGTCAAAGGAAGAAAATTTGGTATCGTTGCTTCGCGCTTCAATGATTTTATTACCAAGGAATTAGTTTCCGGATGCCTGGATACATTGGCCAGGCATGGCACAGGGGATCAGGATATAACTGTTGCCTGGGCGCCGGGCGCATTCGAGATCCCGACGGTGGCACAGAAAATGGCCAAGTCGAAATCCTACGACGCGGTAATTTGTTTAGGCACGGTCATCCGTGGTTCGACCCCGCATTTCGATTACATCGCAAGTGAAGTTTCTAAAGGCATAGCTAAGGTTTCACAAGATAGCGGCGTGCCGGTCATTTTCGGCATAATCACTGCCGACACAATCGAACAGGCAGTCGAGCGCGCAGGGACCAAGGATGGCAATAAAGGAAGAGACGCTGCTGTTTCTGCCATCGAGATGGTGAATTTATTAGAGAAGATCAAATAACGATTATGCGTAAACGTAGCCGCGCAAGAGAATTCAGCCTGCAGGTCCTTTACCAGATAGATATCACGCATGATACCTGTGATATTGCCCTGGAGAATTTTTGGGCCGCGTACATCCAGGAACATATCAACGAAGAACTAAAAAGTTTTGCCAGCGAGCTCGTCAAAGGCACAACTGCCAATCTCAAGACGATTGATGTAAAAATCGCGCAATATGCCACAAACTGGCAGTTAGAGCGTATGGCGGTCATAGATAGAAATATACTGCGTATGGGCTGTTTTGAGCTTTTATTCCGTGAAGATATCCCTCCTAAAGTCTCTATTAATGAGGCGGTAGAGCTTGCCAAGAAATACTCCGGCATTGAAGCAGGCAAATTTGTCAACGCTATCCTGGATAAGATAAAACAAGAAAAAAACAAGTGAGCAAATGATGAAGTCTGCTGACCTGCACCTGCATACCTTATTTTCAGACGGCACCTATACGCCGCAAGAGTTAATAGAAAAGGCAAAAAAAGCAGGTTTATCCTGTATAGCCGTGGTCGATCATGATACTGTTTCAGGAATAGAGCCTGCCTTGGAAGCCGCAGAATCAGAAAATATAGAAGTAGTCCCCGGCATAGAGCTTACTGCTGAATATGAAGGCTCAGAGATCCATATTTTAGGCTACTTTATTGATTACAAAAATAAAGAATTTATAAAAAAATTGGAGGCCTTACGGGAAAACCGGATCGGGCGCATCCATAAAATATTAGCTAAATTAAAAGATGCCGGGGTAAGTTTAAATCCTCAGGCGGTATTTGATATCGCGCAACAAGGCACGGTAGGCAGGCTGCATATTGCAAGGGCCATGGTAAAGGAAGGAATAGTTACTTCCATATTTGAAGCCTTCCGGAAATATATCGGCGATAAATGCCCTGCCTATGTTTCGGGTTTTAGGCTTTCGCCTATTGAGGCGATAAATTTGATCAAGGAAGCCGGCGGTATTCCTGTTTTGGCGCATCCTTACATCCTGAATAATGATGAACTGGTATTAATGCTTATTAAGTACGGGATCATGGGCCTGGAGATCTATTATCCTGAACACAGCCAGGCAATGATCAATTTTTACCTGGAGCTGGCCAGGAAGAACAATTTATTGGTGACAGGCGGTTCTGATTGCCATGGCAGCGCCAAACCGGAAGTCAAAATCGGCTCTGTAAAGATACCCTATGATTTAGTAGATAGTTTAAAGCGAGCTAAGGAAAAATTCTCATGAAAAGAAATCACGAATATTTTATGGGCCTGGCCTTGAAATTAGCCCTTAAGGCCAGATACGCGACTTCTCCCAACCCTATGGTGGGTGCTCTTGTGGTCAAGAATGGAAAGATCATCGGCAGGGGTTATCACCAAAAGGCCGGCCTTGCCCATGCAGAGGCAATTGCATTGGATGAAGCAGGCAAGAACGCCAAAGGTGCGACGATGTATGTGACCCTGGAACCGTGCGCTCATTTCGGCAGGACCCCTCCTTGTGTGGACAAGATAATAAAAAGCGGCATAAAAGAAGTCATTGTCGGGATGGTCGATCCCAATCCATTGAATAACGGGCGGGGCATCAAAATACTCAGGCAGAATAAAATAATAGCCGAGGCGGGCTTTTTAGAGGATAAGCTAAAAAAGATAAATGAGCCTTTTATAAAATATATTACCAAGAGGATGCCGTTAGTTACCGTTAAGATAGCAGAGTCTTTAGATGGCAAGATCGCGACCCGGTCCGGTGATTCCAAGTGGATAACTTCCGACAAGTCGCGTGTTTATGCGCATCGCATACGCAGGCATTACGATGCCATTATGGTGGGGATCAATACGGTGTTAAGGGATAATCCTAAGCTCGATACCTGGTTTGCTAAAAAACACCTTGTAAAAATTATCGTAGACAGCCAATTAAGCACCCCGCAGGATGCGCATATATTTTCTAAAAACAGCCGGGTCGTCATTGTCACCCTGCCTATATCTAAAGGCCAGGAAACAGAAAATAGGAATATGTTGGCCGAGAAAGCAAAGATCCTGGAAGTAAAAGAAAAAGCGGGGCAGATCAACCTGCGCGATATGATGAAAAAATTGGCACTTATGGAGATAACCAGTATCCTGGTCGAAGGCGGAGGGACATTGAACGGTTCCCTGTTCGACGAGGGGTTGGTGGATAAGGTATTGTTTTTTGTCAGCCCCAAGATCATCGGCGGTAAAGAGGCGATCAGTTCAGTGATGGGGCAGGGCATATTGCGCGTAGACAAGGCGGTCAAGTTAAAAGACGTTAAATTAAGGTCTATAGGAGAAGATTTTTTATTCGAGGCCTATGTTCAGCGGAATAGTTGAAGAATTAGGTGAGATAAAAAGAATATCTAAAAGAGGGAATACTACGCTCTTTCAGATAAGGGCATCTCTGGTATCGGAAGGGGTAAAGATAGGCGATAGTATTTCCGTAAACGGCGCCTGCCTTACGGTAGTAGGCAGTGATGCCGATGTTTTGAGTTTTGAAGTTATGCCGGAAACCCTGAAGGTCAGCAATCTGGGGATCTTAAGTTTTTTGGATAAAGTAAATCTTGAGCGGAGTTTGAAAATAGGGGACAGGTTGAATGGGCATTTTGTCACCGGCCACATTGATTGCATGGGGACTATTACCGGGAAAAAATATAGCGGCGGAAACTTATCTTTTGAGATCTCCGTCCCTGTAAAATTTATGGGTTATATCTTGCCCAAAGGTTCCGTGGCTATTGATGGCATAAGCCTGACTATCGTAGAGAGGAAGTCAAATTATTTCACTGTATATATTATTCCTCATACACTAAAGAATACGACCCTGGGGTTCAAGGGGCCTTCAGGTAAAGTGAATATCGAGTTTGATATCCTCGCCAAAAATGCTCAGAGTACTCCCATCAAATAATTGCCAATTCTTTTGTTTTCTGTTATACTAATAAGATAATTGCCAGAGAGTACCCGTCAGATATCCCGGTGCGATGCGGGTACCGTTTTTCCGGTAACTAAGAGATTGAAAAACGGGGCGTGGCTCAGTTTGGTAGAGCGCAGCGTTCGGGACGCTGAGGCCGACAGTTCAAGTCTGTCCGCCCCGACCAATCCACAATCATGATTACCTTTCTTAAGGTTACCTCAAGCAAGATATTCGATACACTCGTATTATTGGCCCTGTTACTGTTCGCATTTTTTTTGACCTTTAGATCAGGAGAACGGGGTTTTTTTACTTTAGACCAATCCATAGTCTTTGACGGCAGCTATAGGGTGCTTTCCGGCCAGATTCCTTATAAGGATTTTATAATGCCTGTCGGCCCGGTAGTCTTCTGGCTCCAGGCGATATTCTTTAAAATTTTAGGCATCAGCTATTTTTCCTACATATTCGGCGCGGCATACATCAATTCCCTGGTTGTCCTTTTAAGCGTTATTATTATCCGGTTACTCTTTCCGTCAAAAAAATATCTTTCGTATATAGCGGCTTTCTTGACAGCAGTCTGGTTTTATCCTCCTTTCGGCACTCCCTGGGTTGAGCAGACGGCATTCTTTTTCTCGTTTTTAGCTATAACAGCTATTCTTTCTGCGCGGGTTTTTATAAAAGGGAAGGGCATACTTTTATTATTGGCCGGAAGCTTCGCCGCTTTATCTATATTGAGCAAGCAGAACGCCGGGCTTTATATCTTACCGCTTTATTTTATTTTGTTGATTGCAGCATACTCCTTTGACTTTAAAAGATTTTTTTACAGTTGCATAACGTTTATAATAGGCCTGGCAGGGAGCCTGTTCTTATTTTTATGGTGGGTATCGGCAAAATCAAACTTAAAAGTTTTCTCCGCTTATTTTTTTCAGATACCTGCCCTGCAGGGTATCTGCAGGATACTTGATGAAGGCAGGGATTTCTGGAGGATATTTTTTACCGGCACCTGCTCTTATGGGACTCTCCATCAATTGCCGTTAGGTATCAGGTTGATTTTTACGGCAGCCTTGCTCATAGCGGGCTTTGCGTTTATTTTTTACCTCTACCATCATAGAAAGGCTAAGGAATCCGGCAGGAACGAGATCCTGGCATCTTTACTTTGTATTTATGCTATTTTTTTTCAGTATCTGTTTATCCATACTACGATGAATCAGGCTGAAAACAGTATCCCTTTTATCGGCATAATATTTGCGGCGAGCCTTGGTGTAAGCCCGAGGCTAAAATTCTTTGCCGGTAACTTAAACAGATCGATATCAACCATTGTGGTATCTTTTCTTGTGCTCTACCTGGCATTGGCTGGCATAAAAGTATCACAAGACAGGAGGGTGCAGGAATTCACCAATTCTGAATTCCCGAGATATTTTACTCTGGAAAAATTAAAGGCATTAAAATGGGGCAAGCCTACCAGGATATGGGGCCTTCAGATCCAGGAAGAAGATGTCACCGGCCTGGTCAGTTATTTAAAAGCGAAAAATGAAAATTTCTTTATTTTTCCCAACTTCACGATACTTTACGGAGTGTTGGGTGTACCTTCTCCCCAGCCTTTGCTTTGGTTCCATAAGGGGCTGACTTATCATGCGATATATGAGCCTGAATTGGACAACTGGATAGTAAGAGACCTCGTAAAGAATAAAGTCAGGATAATAGTCATAGAAGAAAATCCTTTGTATAATGCGCTGAATGATTTCAGGCAGTTGGATGAGTTTGTGGCCGCGGATTTCAGGGAAGCTAAAAAGATAGGCTTATTCCATATTTACGAAAAAATATAACCATGGCCAAACAAATCCATGTATATTATAAAGGCAGGGTCCAGGGTATCGGTTTTCGTTTTACCGCCGAAGATATTGCAAAGAACCTTGGCGTCAGCGGTTGGGTCAAGAACCTTTCCGACGGCAGGGTCGAGATCGTAGCCGAGGCAGAAGAGGGTATTTTGAAAAGTTTCTTGGAGCAGGTCAGTAGTCATTTTTCCCGTTACATAAGCGACGCGGATATAGATTGGCAGAAAGCAACCGGAGAGTTCAGGGATTTCCGGATAGAATTTTAAAACATCCATAAAGATGACCCAGGATATAAAGAAAAAAATCGCAGCCTTAAGAGAAAAGATCCGCCATCATGACTATCAATATTATGTTCTTAGCCAGCCCGCTATATCGGATAAAGAATACGATAACCTGATGCAAGAGTTAAAAGGCTTAGAGGATAAATATCCGGAATACAAAAGTGATGATTCTCCTACTGTCCGGGTAGGGGGAGGGATTTTAGCCGGTTTTAAGACGGTTAAACATAAGCAGAAGATGCTCTCCCTGGATAACACCTATACTTCCGGCGAACTAAAGGAATGGGTCCAGCGCGTGCATAAAGGGTTAGGCCAGCATGAGAAGGCCGAATATATAGTAGAGCATAAGATAGACGGGGTGAGTGCCAATATAACTTACGAAAAAGGAAAATTGAGTATCGGGGCAACGCGGGGCGACGGCGAAACCGGCGAGGACGTGACACTTAATATAAAGACTATCCGTGCCATACCTTTGGTATTATTAGGCGCGGATCTGCCGGATTTTATCGAGATACGCGGTGAAGTTTATATGGAAAAGGAAGGCTTCGAGATCCTGAATAAAGAAAGAAGTAAAAACGGCGATGTATTATTTGCGAATCCCCGTAATGCCGCAAGCGGGTCTTTGAAACTTCTGGACACCAGCGTAGTAGCGCAGAGAAGATTAAGTTTCTTTGCGCATTCCCTGGGAGAGTCCAGGGGGGTCTCTATATCTACGCAATGGGAATTCCTGGAAAAATTAAAGAAGTGGGGTATCCGGACAAACCCGCATTCTAAGGTCTGCAGCAATATAGATGAGATCATGGATTATTATGATACCTGGCAGCAAAAAAGGGAGAAACTAAACTATGACGCTGATGGCATAGTAGTCAAGATAAATAATATATCCCAACAAAGAAAACTCGGTTTTACTTTAAAGAGCCCGCGCTGGGCAGTGGCATATAAATTTCCCGCGCGCCAGGCGACCACAAAAGTCCTGAAGATAAATCTTCAGGTGGGGCGCACAGGAGTGATCACTCCTGTTGCGGAACTGGAGCCCAGAGAATGCGCGGGGGTAGAGATCACGCATGCGACATTGCATAATTTCGATGAGATCAAACGCCTGAAGGTCAAAGAGGGCGATATTGTTTTGATCGAGAGGGCAGGAGACGTTATACCCAAAGTAGTCAAGGTCGTAGAAAACAAGGGCGGCAGGAATTTTGTGATACCCAAGGCCTGTCCTGCCTGTTCAGGTAAAATTATAAAAGAAAAAGAAGAGGATGTCGCCTACAGGTGCATAAATCCATCCTGCCCGGCACAACTAGAGCGCGGCCTGATGCATTTTGCTGCCAGGGATGCAATGGATATCGAAGGCATGGGCGAAGCAGTAGTCAGCCAATTAGTGCAGTTGAAGCTCGTCCGGGATTTCGCCGATGTCTATAAGCTCGAAGAAGAGGATTTAAGAAGGCTGGAATTATTCAAGGATAAAAAAATAAAAAATTTACTCTTAGCGATAGAGAAAAGCAAGGCGCAGCCTTTATCGCGGCTTATTTATGCTTTGGGTATCCGTCACGTGGGAGAAAAGGCAGCTTATGTTTTAGCCCGGCGGTTCAGGACATTGGATAATCTGGCAAAAGCCAAAAAAGATGAACTGGATAAGATATATGAAGTCGGGCCGGTTGTCTCAGGCTCGATAATAGATTATTTCTCCGGAGCTGCGGCAAAAAAGTTGTTAGAGGAGCTGAAAAGAGCGGGAGTAAATTCCAGAGAAGAGGCTGGGAAAATAAAATCTACTGTATTAAGCGGCAAGACGTTTGTCTTTAGCGGGGAGCTCAAGGACTACAGCCGTTCCCGCGCCGAAGAGCTGGTGCGCACTTACGGCGGCGATGTGACTTCCAGCGTAAGCAAGAATACCGATTTTCTGGTGGCAGGAGAAAACCCCGGCTCAAAATACGGCAAAGCGCTAAAGCTGGGCGTAAAGATCATTCACGAAAAAGAATTAGAGGAGATGATGAAATGAAAATAAAAAATATTGTTTATCTATCCATGGTTTATTTTTTAGTATTCAATTTAATAGGCTGTGATGCCTTTGTGCGCAAGTTTACGCGTAAGAAAAAAGGCGAGACCGTCACCCGGGAAGAGATGGTGCTGGTGCCCCAAGAATATAAGCCTACGATGTCTAAGGAGGAACAGTACCGCCAGTACCTCTTATTCTGGAAATCGTGGCAGGACGAGATCATCGAATCCCTGTCATATAGCAAAAATCATAAGAAACAGGTTAAGTCTGCAGGGGAAGCCTTGAAGAACCTTAATAATATGAGGGCATTTTTAAATGAGAAAAAACAAAAGCAGTTAGATGTTTATATCAACCAGCTTAAGGCCCTTAAAGAATATATCGCAGGAGATTTATACGGCAGCGATATTTATACCAACCGCCAGAAAGCAGAAAGCATAAGGAGGACGGTCTTAAGAGAATTCTCTTATAACAAGGTAAAGAAGGATATGAGCCCGTGATATTAGAGACTATCCGCGTCGGCGTAATGCAGGTGAATTGTTATGTCCTGGCTTTAGAGGATAATTCAGCCGGTATCATCATCGACCCGGGTGCTGATGAGCAAAAAATAAGGCGTGTTTTGGATAAGCATAAAATTAAACCCGCTTTTATTATTAATACGCATGGCCATATCGACCACATAGGTTGTGATGATAAATTTGGTATCCCGGTATACATCCATAGTAAAGATGCCGAGCTGTTAAGAAACCCGGAACTTAATTTATCCGGTTTCCTGGCAGAACCTTTGAGCGTAAGATCCCAGGTGCGCACTCTCGAGGATAAAGAAGAGATCAACTCAGGCGGATTTAAGCTGGAAGTAATCCATGTCCCCGGGCATACTCCCGGCGGTATCGCGCTTCTGATGAAAGAGCCGGAAACCAAGATTTTATTTAGCGGTGATTCTTTATTCTTTCAGAGTATCGGCAGGAGCGATTTTCCGGGCGCAGACGGAGAGCTGCTTATTAAATCCATAAAAGAAAAATTACTCATCCTGGATGATGATACAGTTGTTTATCCCGGGCATGGTGCCTCTTCTACAATCGGCAGGGAAAAAAGAAGGAATCCATTCTTAAATTAATATGGAAGAATTCATTGAGCTTTTTTTAAATTATTTATCGGTTGAGCGGGGCCTTGCCCGTAATACGATCATCTCCTATAAGGAGGACCTTAAGTATTACATAGATTTTCTTAAAAAACGTTCGATAGACGCTTTATCCAGGGCGACAAAAAATGAAATAGTGGATTTTATGCTGAGTCAGAAAGATAAAGGCCTGTCTCCTAATTCTATTGCCAGGCGCTTGGCAGCCATAAAGATGTTCCACAGGTTCCTGGTAAGGGAGAGGATCCTGAAGAATGACCCGACCAGTTTAATAGATTCGCCTAAATTATGGAAGAAGATACCCGAAGCGCTCTCGTTTAACGAAGTGGATGCCCTGCTCAGCCAGCCTGATACCAGGGAGATACAAGGCGCAAGAGATAAAGCGATCCTGGAGATTTTTTACGCGACAGGGATGCGCGTATCGGAAGTTGTAAATTTGAAAACGGATAACGTAAATTTAGATATAGGGTTCTTGCGTTGTATCGGCAAAGGCAATAAGGAGCGGGTGATACCTTTGGGAAAAAAGGCGATTGCCAGCATCAAGAGGTACCTGGAATACAGCCGGCCGAAGCTCTTGCGTAAAAAAGAATCCGGGAACCTGTTTATAAGCCGGCTGGGTAAGCAGATATCGCGGCAATCTTTATGGAAGCTCATTAGAAGGTACGCCCGTAATGCGCGTATTAAAAAACCCATGAAGCCGCACATCTTAAGGCATTCTTTTGCCACGCATCTATTGGAAAGAGGGGCGGACCTGCGTTCCGTTCAGGAGATGCTGGGCCATGCTAATATTTCGACGACGCAGATTTATACGCATATAAATAAAGAAAGGCTTAAAAGCATACATAAGATGTTCCATCCCCGGCCTTAAAGGCTTGATGGATATCTGCGTATAACGAAAGGTTATGGTTAGATGAAAGAATATTTAAAGAAGCTGCCAGAAGAGATCTTAAACCCGATAAATTGCGCCTGTGCTGTGGCCTCAAAGAATAATATGCAGGCATATCTGGTCGGAGGTTTTGTGCGGGACCTGCTTTTAGGCGTAGAAAATCTTGATTTGGATATCGTGGTAGAAGGCGATGGCTTGCGATTTGCGGAAGACTACGCCTCTGCCCTAAAGGCAAGGCTTATCCGTCATCGCAGGTTCGTCACGGCGACAGTTATATTAGAGGATAATCTAAAGATTGATATTGCTACCGCAAGAAAAGAGGTTTATCCTCATCCTGCCAGCCTTCCAGTGGTTACCAGGAGTAACTTAAAGGATGACCTGGCCAGGCGTGATTTCAGTATCAATGCTATGGCTGTAAGCATTATGGGCGATAATTTTGGCAAGCTGGTTGATTTCTTCGGCGGGAAAAATGACCTAGCTGATAAAAAGATACGGATATTGCACGATTTAAGTTTTATCGATGATCCCACCCGCATATTAAGGGCGGTCCGTTTTGAGAAAAGATATGATTTCAGGATAGAGCCGGAAACACTCAAACGTTTAAAGGCGGCAGTAAAACTGGGGATGCTGGAGAAAGTCCAGCCGCAGAGGCTGCGCGATGAGCTGATCCTTATATTAAAAGATAAAGAGCCGTTGAAGGAGATCAAGCGCATACAGCAATTATCCGGTTTTGGTTTTATAAATCCCAGGCTGTCGATATCGAAAAAAAACCTGGAGCTTTTAAGCTCTATCGAAAAAGAAGTGGGCTGGTTTAAGAAAGTTTACCCGGAGCGCAGGCGCCTGGATACCTGGCTCATTTATTTGATGGGTTTAATAGATTCTTTGGATGCAAAAAAAGTGAAAAATATCTGCGCGAACTTTGTTTTTAAACGGGGAGAAGAAAGCAGGTTATTAAGCTATAGAAAGCTGCTGAGCAAATTGACTCAAGGGTTAGGCAGGAGCAGTGTTGAGCCTACCAGGATCTTTCATCTCCTGGAACCTCTGCCTTATGAAGTCATTCTTTTTGCCAAGGCAAAATATAAAAATCAGAATATCCAGAAACACATCATGGATTTTTTCGAGATCTATCACGGCATGAAGATCTGTGTCTCCGGGGATGATTTACGCAGCCTGGGGTTCGTGCCGGGGCCGTTTTATCAGAAGATCTTTACGATAGTGCTGAATGCGAAACTAAAGGGGCAAGTCAGGACTAAAGACGACGAATTGCTGCTTATCAAAAAGCTGATCAAAGGATAAACAAAAAATAAAAATGGAGATGTTCAAATGTCCAGGCAAGATAGAGTCAAAGAGGCGATAAGAAGGGAAGTCAGCCTTATACTGCACGATGAATTGAAAGACCCCCGGCTGGGATTCGTTACGATTACGGATGTTGAATTGACGCCGGACTTAAGGTATGCCAAGATTTTCTTCAGCGTATTGGGTAAAGAGGAAGATTATAAAAAAACACAAATAGCCCTGAATTCGGCTTTGGGTTTTATCCGTAAATTATTAGCCGAAAGGATCAACCTGAGGTTTGCCCCGGAGATCATTTTTAGGGAAGATCATTCCAGCGAATATAGCGTAAGGATCGAAGAAGTCCTTAATCAGTTAAAGGAGAAAAATGAGCCTAAAAAAAGTCGTCGCACTCATAAGGCAAAATAAAAATTTCTTGATCACCACCCATACTAATCCGGAAGGCGATGCCATGGGTTCGGAATTAGCTTTCTATAAGTTGGTCAGGAAACTGGGCAAAAATGCCGTGATCGTCAATGAAGACGGAGTGCCGGATAGTTATAGCTTC